>JAIJJM010000547.1 GCA_022728415.1 Collinsella sp.
ACCAAGGCCTTCCTGGAGTTCATGCTCTCCGACGACGTCCAGGGCAAGCTCGTCGAGGAGCAGGGCTTCATCCCCGTCTCTGCCATGAAGGTCGTCAAGGACGCCAGCGGCAAGGTCTCCGCTAAATAAGTAATCGCCCCCGGAAAGGTTTGCAATGGCAAAACAGCTGCCAAAGCGCGATCTTGAGAACGTGGGCCTGGGCGTCACGGGCGCGTGCGTAGCGCTCGTGACGCTTGTCGTTGCCGCGCTCATCTTTATGGTCGCCCAAAAGGGCCTCTCGGCTTTTGTCAAGGACGGCGTCTCGGTCGTCGAGTTTTTTACCGGCACCAAGTGGGACCTGGCCAACACGGCTGATAACGGCCTGCCTTATACCGGTGCCCTGCCCCTGATCATCACCTCGTTTTCGGTCATGGTGCTCTCCACGCTCATCGCGCTGCCCATCGCCATCGGCTCTGCCATCTTTGCGGTCGAGATCCAACCCAAATTTGGTTCCAAGATCTTTCAGCCGCTTATTGAGCTTTTGACCGGTATTCCCTCGGTCGTCTTTGGCCTGATCGGTTTCCACGTGGTCGTCGGCCTTATGAAGAGCGTTTTCCACGTGAGCACGGGCCTGGGCATCCTGCCCGGCGCCATCGTGCTGGCCGTTATGATCCTGCCGACGATGACCACACTTTCTGTCGACGGCCTGCGCGCCGTGCCCGATAGCTACCGTCAGGGTTCGCTCGCGCTGGGCTACACTCGCTGGCAGACCATCTGGCACGTGGTGCTCAAGTCCGCCATGCCGTCGCTCATGACCGCAGTCATCCTTGGCATGACCCGCGCCTTTGGTGAGACGCTCGCCGTGCGCATGGTCATCGGCGGTATCGAGGCCATGCCGACGTCGCTACTGTCGCCGGCGTCCACCATCACCACCACGCTCACCACGTCCATGGCGGTCTATGCCGAGGGCTCGGCCCAGGACGACGTCCTGTGGGCACTCGGTCTGCTACTGATGGGCATGAGCCTCATCTTCATCCTGATCATCCATCTCATTGGCCGCAAGGGGGCGAAGGCTCGTGGCTAGCACGCGCATCCACATCGACGAGGCGAGACTCGGGCGTGTCCAAAAGCAGGACCGCATCGCCACGGGCGTGCTGACGGCGATCGTTGCCATCGTCATGCTCATCGTCGTCTCCATGGTGGCCTATATCCTGTTCGAGGGCATCTCGACACTGTTTAAGCCGGGCTTCCTCACGGAGCCGTCGCGCGCCAACGGCACCCAGGGTGGCGTGCTCTATCAACTGTTCGACTCGTTCTACCTGCTGCTGATCACCCTGGTCATCTCGGTGCCCATCAGCCTGGGCGGCGCAGTCTTCCTGGTTGAGTATGCACCCGACGGACCCGTCCGCGACATTGCCTCCACCGCCATCGAGACGCTGTCTTCGCTGCCTTCCATCGTCGTCGGCATGTTCGGCTTTCTGGTGTTCTCGGTGCAGCTGGGCTGGAAGTACTCCATCATCTCCGGCGCCGTCGCGCTCACCATGTTCAACATCCCCATCCTGGTGCGCGTGATTCAGCAGGCGCTCGAGGACGTGCCGCAGGCCCAGCGCGATGCGTGCCTGGCCATGGGCCTCACCCGCTGGGAGGCAACGCTGCACATCTTGATTCCCGAGGCCATGCCCGCCATCGTGACTGGCATCGTGCTTTCGGCCGGCCGTGTCTTTGGCGAGGCCGCAGCATTGCTCTTTACCTCGGGCATGAGCTCGCCAGTTCGCCTGAATTTCTTGAGCTTTAACCTGTCGAGCCCCACTTGCGCCTGGAACGTGTTTCGCCCCGGTGAGTCGCTCGCCGTGCATATCTACAAGATTTACGGCGAGGGCAGCCCCGAGGCCCAGCAGATCGTTTGGGGCACCGCCGCTCTGCTGATGGTCTGCGTGCTGCTGTTTAACGTAATTGCCCGCATCGTGGGCAAGCAACTGGCAAGGAAGATGACGGCCGAATGAGCGAGATGAATGCAACGCCCGCAACCGAGGCGGCCACGTCCGAGACCCAGGACTTTCTGTCGAGTGTGGGGGAGAGCGAAAAGCGCGTTCGCGTGAGCGGCAAGGCCGTGAGCGACGAGGTCGTGATCTCCACCAAGGACGTCAACGTGTACTATGGCGACCACCATGCGCTGCACAATACGTCGCTCGACTTCCACAAGGGTGAGATCACGGCGCTCATCGGGCCTTCGGGCTGCGGCAAGTCGACC
>JAIJJM010000548.1 GCA_022728415.1 Collinsella sp.
ATCGGCGAAGGTGAGTTGATGGCTCATGATGTCCCTCTGGGATGCGCTCCGGATGAATATGATGATCTCATATCAGGAACTTGTTCGCACCTTCCTTAATCAGCTGATTCAGTGCCATTTCAGCCTGTTTTTGCTGCTGTTCACTGCCATTCTGGTTACGGGCTTCATCATAGCGACGTAACTGCTCTTCCGCCGGGATATGCCAGTTAAAAGCCTGCATGATGCCAAACACCTCCGTTTTCAGTTCACTGACCGTCATGTATTTTCCCCGCTGTTCATCCAGACGGTTCAGGCGTTCAGCCAGCTGCTGTAAGCGGGTCATGCCTTCATTCCAGCCCGTCATCGCCTCTTCCGGGAGCGCACGACTCCTTACGCTCTTCTGCCAGTTATCCACCATTTCCTGAACACGGGGATTGTCGGGGAAAAGTACCATCAGTTGCTGCAGCAACTGCGCACTGCGCTGCAGGTTATATGCCGGGGGTAATTCTGTCAGTCGCGTTATCTGCTGACCGGAAAGGGTTACCCACTCTGACGCATGATTTAACAGTGAGGGTGTTCTGCTGAGCTGTGTCATCTGGTCTGCTGAAAGCACATCCGGTGGTGGTGTCAGCAGCGCCCTGAGTTGCTGCTCCGCCGGTGATGGCTGTGTCAGATACTGCCATCCCGGAATGGCCACGCTGACCGCCAGCAATGCCACACAGACACCAGTCACAAACGGTTTCAGAAACGTGGGAGGGGATTTTTGAAGGGAGGGTGTGGGCCCTGCTTTTGTTTCAGAAACAACATACACCAGACGGGAGTGCGGCAGGGGCTGATGTTCCTGTACGTCCCGAGCATCAGACCGGAGTGCCTGAGCCGGAAGGGTTACCGGAGACGACGCTTCGCCCTGCACCGGCTGATTTTCCAGACGGGTGATATATCCCTTCACCATGGTTTCCGGTAAAGCCACTTTACTGCTCTGTTTAAGTTCGTACCGGGCCAGTGTGTCACTCAGTTCCTTCAGGAATGTTTCGGTCTGATACAGCAGGGGCAGGTTGTCACGGTCATCCGGTGGCATGGCCCGGAGCGTTTTTTGCAGACGGTTGAACAGACCGGTAATAATTTCCAGCCGGGCGTGTGTATTCAGCGGCCACATCACTGACCAGTGATGCCGGGTCAGCGCCACAATCAGAGCCAGCCCTTCATTCAGGCCACTTAACCCTGTTGTATGCATCCGGGCGATGGTGTACCAGGATGCCGTCTGTAATTCCACGCCATTGTGTTCATACAGACGCAGGCAGAGCGTTTCCACGTAACGCCAGTCCACATCCGGGCGTGCCGGGTGGGTCAGTTTGCTGATTTCATCGCGCAGGGCAGCATAATCCGGTAATGACCGGGGGTCAACACCGGTTTTCAGTTTCACTTCAGAAGTCATCGGCAGATTCGGTGTTGCTGTATTAAATCATGATTAACAGTTACGGAAAGAACATCAGTGTGATACCGGGACCCGGGAAAGGTATTCCACCGCGCGGATAATTGCCGGCGTCACATCCCACCGCCGTTTCAGAACAGGTAACAGCTCATTAAGGTTTCTGATATAACGCTCAGTGAACAGCCGTTGTCCGTCCCTGGTTAAATGAAAACCTGACTGATTACAGGTAATGGTGATATGACAGGTATCATTGCCAGTATATACGGCTTCCTGGGGTCTGAATCTGACATTCCAGTGCCAGGAGTGCGGAGAGTGGTTCAGATAAAAAAGACACATCTGAATATCGTGAAATTATGGGTTCATGGTGAATTAAATAAACCTGATAATAACAGTATGGTGAAAGTCCGGAATAAAGAAATGGTCCGGTATTATGCAAAATCCTCAAGGTGACGACTGATACTGTTTTCACGGTAACAGGTCACCAGTAATTCACGGGTTGCCCGGGTAAACGCCACATAAAGCACCGGAATTACTTCAGACTCATCCGCTACACCAGAAGGAATGAAAGAAGCATTGATAACCGCCACATACGGGAACTCCAGCCCCTTACTGCTCTGGTATGTCAGTAAATGCACCACATCCTTACGTCGCGAGTATGCCTTCTTACCTTCTCTGTCAAAGCAGGTGGCAAACGGTATCCCGCGTTGTGTCATAACCTTGAGGTAGCCTGAGTTTAACGGACACTCCTTCCTGAAATAGAATGGCATCAGAAGGAGCTAATAATGAGCAGAAAAACCCAACGTTACTCTAAAGAGTT
>JAIJJM010000549.1 GCA_022728415.1 Collinsella sp.
GGCAATAGCTTGCACAGTCGTTCAAAATGACGATCGTTGATAATACGACCAAAATCAGGCGAGGCCTTCGGATCTTCGCCATAGAATTCGGTGATGGCTACGGCGATGCGCTCGGCCAGAGCCTCGGCCACATCCGGCGTGGCGAGCACATAGTCGGGTGCCACGCAGGTCTGTCCGGCATTGGTGAACTTGCCCCATGCGATACGTCGTGCGGCCACATTGATATCCACCGTACGGTCCACGAAGCACGGTGATTTGCCGCCGAGTTCCAACGTGACCGGTGTCAGGTGCTCGGCCGCCGCACGCATGACGATTTTGCCGACGTGCCCGCCGCCGGTGTAGAAGATATGGTTGAACGGACATTTCAGCAGTTCGCCGGTTTCCTTGGGCCCGCCTCCGACCACGCACACGGACTCGGGGTCAAGATATTGCGGCACGAGTTCGGCGATGAGGCGCGAGGTGTTGGGCGAAAGCTCGGAGGGCTTCAGGCAGATGGCGTTGCCTGCGGCGAGCGCGTCGGCCATTGGCTCCAGAGCCAACAGCACCGGGTAATTCCATGGCGAGATGATGAGTACCACGCCCTTGGGCTCGGCGATCGTCCAGCCGGCGGCGGGTTGCAGCATCCAATGCATCGCCTTGGGATGGCGCGCGGCCCACAGTCCGAGCCGGTTGCGGACGAACTGCGCCTCGCCGGCCACCAGATTCAGCTCCATCAGTATGGTTTCCGCCGCGGGTTTGCCCAAATCGGCCATGGCCGCAGCCACGAAAGCATCACGATTGTCCGCTACCAGACGGCATAGCGCATCCAATTGCGCCCGTCGCCAAGCCAATGGCCGCGTACACCCGGATTCGTAGGCGTGACGCAACTGAGCGAAATCCGCATTGACCATGGCACATCCTTCCCGCAGGATGCCCGGGTCGGTTTTCCGGGCATCGACTGTACCTATCGTACCGTCATGACGATGGCATGAGGGCGTTTGTGCTGCAGGCAATACCAGACGTTTCGGCTGGTATTCGCCAAATAGCTTGGGCTCGGCCGAAGTAGGTGGTGCAGGTATTGTCGGCGAGTTCATCGACGATGATGGGATTGGCGCTGGCCACGCCGAGCAGTTCGGCATTGGCAGGCAGGTCGTGTTGTGCGGCCACAGAGTCCACTTGTACCTCCACATCCACAGCTTCGGCAGAAGGTCCGACGGCGATATGCCCGCCTGCATCAACCACAATGCGGCGGTCATCGGTGACATGCACGATGGCGTCGCGGCCCTCATAGCCCGCCCATGACCAGCTGGCCACGCCGTCATGTCCTCGTTCGATGAATCGCGAGGTGCGGCCCGCGAGGGTCGCGCGACTCGTGAATCATCGCATCGTGCGGGAGCGTGACTGGCTGCCGCGCTGCCGTATCGCGGTCCTTGCCAATTGAACGGAACCGCCAGCCATGATTCACATCGATGCGCTTCATGGCTTTATTGTAAGGCGGGAGTGATTGGTCTGTGGGATCTCTCCCTCAGTCTCACTTCGTTCGACAGCTCCCTCATCAGAGGGAGCTCACAGCACTATGGCAACGGTACAGCAATTTTGGACGGGCTTCGCCCGCGTTTTGCTGGCTCGCCTGTCGGCTCGCACGTTGCCTACAGACCGAAAATCCTCCGGATTTTCCGTCGCGGCACAGCCGCTCCCCTCACCTACGGATAGCCCACTGAGCTATCCGCTTTACGGTTCGGCCGGGCTGTCTGCTTTACGGCAACGTCATAAAATCTGTGTCTTTGAGGTAGTTTTTGCCGGCGGTGATGTCGTATTGGATGAGCTTGTAGTCGGCAAGCAACTGCTTGGTTTCCTTGTCGAAGTCATCGGTGGACATCGGGTTGCCGTTTTGGTCGAGATAGATGTTCTGGCCTTCGGGAATACGATCCCAGCCTTGGACCTTGTTGACCACAGGCGGTTCCATAGCGGCAATCTTGGAATGCATTTCGGTCAGGAACGCCAGATACGGGCTGACCTTGGCGTTCATGTGATCGGCGGCCTGTGCCACGAAGAAGTTCGGCGAAGAGTAGGCTGCATCGCTTGCCTTATTGCCTTGGGAGCTGGAAGCCTTATTCGACCAGATGAAGTAATCGGTCAGGTGCAGGGCCAAGGAGTTGTTGCCATCCTCGCTGGCGGACGAGTAGATGCCCGGCAAGTGATCGCCGTAGAACACTACGGTGACGGGCTTATCCAGCGCATCCAGTTC
>JAIJJM010000550.1 GCA_022728415.1 Collinsella sp.
ACTGGGGAGTTTTCCATGTCTGAACTGAACGATCTTCTGACCACCCGTGAGCTACAACGCTGGCGATTAATTCTTGGCGAAGCGGCAGAAACGACGCTTTGTGGGCTGGATGACAACGCCCGGCAGATAGACCACGCGCTGGAATGGCTGTATGGGCGCGATCCTGAACGGCTCCAGCGTGGTGAACGCTCCGGTGGATTAGGTGGCTCAAATCTCACCACCCCTGAGTGGATCAACAGTATTCACACGCTGTTTCCGCAACAGGTGATTGAGCGGCTGGAAAGCGATGCCGTACTGCGCTATGGCATTGAAGATGTGGTGACGAATCTCGACGTGCTGGAACGTATGCAGCCTTCTGAAAGCCTGCTACGCGCCGTTTTGCATACCAAACATCTGATGAACCCCGAAGTACTGGCTACCGCCCGCCGGATAGTGCGCCAGGTTGTTGAAGAAATTATGGCTCGACTGGCAAAGGAAGTTCGTCAGGCTTTTTCTGGTGTCCGCGATCGCCGTCGCCGCTCATTTATTCCACTGGCGCGAAACTTTGATTTCAAAAGTACTCTGCGCGCCAACCTGCAACACTGGCACCCGCAACACGGCAAGTTGTATATCGAATCCCCCCGATTTAACAGCCGCATTAAACGCCAAAGCGAACAATGGCAACTGGTCTTACTGGTTGATCAAAGCGGCTCGATGGTCGATTCGGTGATCCACTCTGCGGTGATGGCGGCCTGTTTGTGGCAGTTACCCGGCATTCGTACCCATCTGGTGGCGTTTGACACAAGCGTCGTTGATCTCACGGCAGACGTTGCCGATCCGGTAGAACTATTAATGAAAGTACAACTGGGCGGCGGAACCAATATCGCCAGTGCCGTGGAGTATGGTCGGCAACTTATTGAACAACCAGCAAAAAGCGTCATTATCCTCGTGAGCGATTTTTATGAAGGGGGTTCATCATCATTGCTGACGCATCAGGTGAAAAAGTGTGTCCAGAGCGGCATCAAAGTGCTGGGACTG
This sequence comes from Collinsella sp., assembly GCA_022728415.1. Next base: position 1,018 of record JAIJJM010000550.1, read on the forward strand.
GCAGCGCTCGATAGCACAGCAACGCCTTGCTATGACCGCGATACGGCCCAGGCGCTGGTTAATGTCGGCGCACAAATAGCCGCCATGACGCCGGGCGAGCTGGCATCATGGCTTGCAGAGAACCTTCAGTCATGAATTCACTACGTCCGGAATTATTAGAACTGACACCACAGGCACTGACGGCGTTAAGCAATGCCGGTTTTGTTAAGCGCAGCCTTAAGGAACTGGAAAATGGCAACGTCCCGGAAATCAGCCATGAGAACGGCGCTTTAATCGCCACCTTCAGTGACGGTGTCCGTACCCAGCTGGCGAACGGCCAGGCACTGAAAGAGGCTCAGTGCACCTGTGGGGCCAGCGGCATGTGCCGTCATCGCGTGATGCTGGTGTTAAGTTATCAACGACTTTGTGCTACCGCCCAGCCTGCGGAAAAAGAAGAAGAGTGGGATCCGGCAATCTGGCTGGAAGAACTGGCTACCCTGCCCGATGCCACCCGCAAACGCGCGCAGGCGCTGGTCGCTAAAGGCATCACCATTGAGTTGTTCTGTACGCCGGGCGAAATTCCCTCTGCCCGCTTACCGATGAGCGATGTGCGTTTTTATTCCCGCAGCAGCATTCGTTTCGCCCGTTGTGATTGTATTGAAGGCACTCTTTGCGAACATATCGTACTGGCGGTACAGGCCTTCGTCGAGGCCAAAGCGCAGCAAGCAGAATTTAACCATTTAATCTGGCAGATGCGCAGCGAACACGTCACATCATCTGACGATCCGTTTGCCAGCGAAGAAGGCCAAACGTGTCGTCAATATGTTCAGCAATTAAGCCAGGCATTATGACTTGGCGGCATCAGCCAGCCGCTTATTCACTACGAGGCCGCTTTCAGCCGCGCGCAGCAAGCGGCGGAACGCTGCAACTGGCGATGGGTGAGTGAATCGCTACGGCAACTGCGCGCCAGCGTTGATGCCTTCCACGCCCGCGCAAGCCATTATCATGCCGGAGAATGCTTGTGTCAGCTTGCCGCATTAAACAGTCGATTAAATTGCGCACACGAAATGGCGCAGCGCGACAGTGTTGGTGAAATTCCTCCCATGCCGTGGCGCACGGTCGTTGGCGCAGGCATTGCCGGAGAAGCAAAGCTTGATCATCTGCGGCTGGTGTCTTTAGGTATGCGTTGCTGGCAGGATATTGAGCATTATGGTTTACGCATCTGGTTT
>JAIJJM010000551.1 GCA_022728415.1 Collinsella sp.
ATAGAACGGGCTGGTGGAGGCGTGCATCATAAAGGCGTTGTTCATGCGTTTGTGCGGTACATAACGCTGTTGCCCTTTGATGTGGCTGTCTTTTTTATGAATTTGTGAAGTCTGAGAAAAACCAGCCTGTTGTTTATGCACAGATTGCGTAACCAGAATACCCGGATCGTTCTCATTAAGATCCAGCAACAGCGGCGAACAGTCCGCCATCATCGGAATAAACTGTTCATAGCCGACCCATGCTGAGTCAAACAGGATGTAGTCACACAGATGACCAATTTTATCCACCACTTGGCGGGCGTTATAAATCGTACCGTCGTAGGTGCCTAACTGAATCACAGCGAGGCGGAAAGGACGAGCCTCTTTTGCCCGCTGCGGTGCGACTTCCGCGATCAGCTCACGCAGGTAACTTTCTTCAAAACAGTGCGCATCAATGCCACCGATAAAGCCATACGGGTTACGTGCCGTTTCCAGATAAACCGGTGTTGCACCAGCCTGTAGCAACGCTCCGTGGTGGTTAGATTTGTGGTTATTGCGATCAAACAGCACCAGATCACCCGGTGTTAGCAGGGCGTTTAAAACCACTTTGTTAGAAGATGAAGTGCCATTTAAAACGAAGTAGGTTTTATCGGCATTAAACACTTTTGCCGCATGTTGCTGTGCAATGCATGGCGCGCCTTCGTGAATCAGCAGATCGCCCATCGCTACGTCGGCGTTGCACAAGTCGGCACGGAACAGCGCCTCACCAAAGTATTCCACAAACTGATTCCCCGCCGGATGGCGACGGAAAAATTCGCCGCCCTGATGACCAGGGCAATCAAACGCGCTGTTACCTTGATTGACATAATCGACCAGTGCGCGGAAGAAAGGTGGGCGCAGTTGAGTTTCATAATGGCTGGCAGCGGTTTCTAACTGGCGACCATAAAATTCTCGTCGCGATTCGCAATTCTCAAAGACACCCGAAATACGGGGCAAATACTCTGCGGGTACACGTTCTTGATTTTCAGTAGCAATAAATACCGGGATGCCATAACCCGTGGCATCGATTTCATCGAGTTTTCCGCATGTAACATCGTTGAGCGATAAAACTATTGCCGCCACATCGATATTACGACTTTCATTAATGTAGATACATTCTCGCTGCGTGGTAAAACAGTCCGGGCAAGAATCACTAACCGCAATTTTTAATTTTGACATTTTTCATCTCTTTATTTTAGGTAATAGCAGGTCCTCAATTTCTCGAATGAGAAATCGATCGTGCCGGAAAAAAGCAAAGTTACCCCGCTGATAAATAAATCAGGTAGATTGCTTTTTTCAGAATGCAGAAACCCTTACCAGTCAGGTGGCTGATAATACAAGGGTTAACAGAGAATGAGCACTGCGGAATACAGGCATATGCCTGTAATACAGAGAGTCAGGAAGACCTGTACGCTGAAGTGCCCTTAGTCGGTAGACTAACGGGCATTGAAGAAGTGAAAGTCGAAGCTATTGCGATGAGCAAACTTCATAATATGAGTTGTCCGCCTTATATGGGGCATAGTGCGGCTGTTATTTTCCATTTAATTTACCTTTCCTGATGTGAATGAAGGTGAAGATATTCTATCCAGGAAATACGGTTGAACTGTGAAGGTGATCAATAAAAAATGATCAATCTTAATTTATTTAATGATGAGCTTTTTACTCAGTAATATAAAATATTGAATTGTTATTTTTGTGTGTTGTTTAAGATAAAAAGCCGTATTTATTATTACGGCTTTAATTAATAAAAGGCAGGCTGTATTAAAATTAATATTCAAAGCATAAACCGATAGCCAATACCGGTTTCAGTAATGAAATGGCGTGGGCGGGCGGGATCCTGTTCCAGTTTTTGTCGCAGATGTCCCATATAAATACGCAAATAGTGACTGTGTTCGACCGCGTTTGGCCCCCACACCTGGTTAAGGAGCTGGCGCTGGGTGAGTACTTTTCCGGCATTGTTGAGCAGCACCGCCAGCAGGCGGAACTCAATTGGTGTGAGATGCACCTCTTCCTCACCCCGGTGAATCACGCGGGCGGCTAAATCGACGGTAACATCGGAAAATTTTACCAGCGGATCGGGCGCGGTGGTGGCAGAGTGGCGGCGTAATGCGACGCGCAGACGGGCCTGCAATTCGCCAATGCCAAACGGCTTACTCAGATAATCATCCGCTCCGGCATCCAGCGCGGCGATTTTGTCGCTCTCTTCG
>JAIJJM010000552.1 GCA_022728415.1 Collinsella sp.
AAGCCTCTGAAAGATGAGGAGGCAGCAGATGGAATTTCACGAAAACAAAGCCAAAACGCCGTTTATCAGACTTGTGCAACTCTGGCAGGCGGTGAGGCGTTGGCGGCGGCAAATGCAGACCCGACGAGTGTTACAGCAGATGAGTGATGAGCGGTTGAGAGATATTGGGTTACGCAGGGAGGATGTGGAGTGAGGGGGCAATTCATCGCGGATAAACAGGATTTCTCTATAACCTCCACAAGGAAGTGGTTATTATTGCGAAATCATCGCTTCACGGAAAGACGTCAGAATGAAAGCTACAGAAGCCCGCCTACTCGATTTTTTAAAACGTTCGCAGCAGTTTGTTATTCCCATTTATCAACGGACTTATTCATGGACAGAACAACAATGTCGGCAACTTTGGGACGACATCATTCGTGCCGGAAAGCGTGACGATATATCAGCGCATTTTATCGGTTCGGTTGTTTATATTGAGCAGGGGTTGTATCAGGTTTCTGGTATTTCTCCGTTACTGGTCATTGATGGTCAACAACGGCTGACGACCGCAATGTTGCTGATTGAGGCTTTATCGCGCCATCTTGGCGAAGACGAAGTTTTTGATGGCTTTTCAGCAATGAAATTGCGTAATTATTATTTGCTCAATCCTTATGAGTCCGGCGAGAAAGGTTTTAAATTACTACTGACCGAGACTGATAAAGACAGTTTACTGGCGTTAATAAAACAAAGACCAATGCCAGAAAACTATTCCCATCGAATAATGGAAAACTTTACTTTCTTTGATGAACAAATTGCCAAACTCGGTGATGACTTGATCCCCTTATGTCGTGGGTTAGCAAAGTTATTAATTGTCGATGTGGCGCTTAATCGTGGTCAGGATAATCCGCAACTGATTTTTGAAAGTATGAACTCCACCGGTAAGGCGTTAAGTCAGGCCGATCTGGTGCGCAATTTTATTCTGATGGGCCTCGAACCAGAGCATCAAACCCGGTTGTATGAAGATCACTGACGTCCAATGGAAGTCGCCTTTGGTCAGCAAGGTTACAGCGAATATTTTGACAGTTTTATGCGTCATTATCTGACGGTAAAAACGGGGGAGATCCCTCGGACAGATGAAGTCTATGAGGCATTTAAACTCCATGCCCGCAGCCAGAGTGTTGCTGAAAAAGGCGTAGATCGGCTGGTTGAAGATATTCATATCTACGCGGAGTATTACTGTGCAATGGCATTGGGAAAAGAAAGTGACAAATCGCTTGCTACGGCTTTTCAGGATTTGCGCGAGTTAAAGGTTGATGTGGCGTATCCTTTCTTACTGGCGCTTTATCATGACTATAAAAATGACGATTTGTCTCACGAAGATTTCCTGAGCATAATTCGTTTAATTGAATCTTATGTTTTCCGCCGTGCAGTATGTGCAATTCCGACGAATTCTTTGAACAAGACGTTTGCCACTTTTTATAAGGTCATTAATAAAGAAAAATATCTGGAAAGTATTCAGGTACATTTTATGAACCTGCCTTCATATCGTCGTTTCCCCAACGATGATGAATTTAAACGGGAATTAAAAGTTCGCGATCTCTATAACTTCCGCAGCCGCAGCTACTGGTTACGAAGACTGGAAAACGATAAACGCAGAGAGCGCGTGGAAGAGTTTACGATTGAGCACATTATGCCGCAGAACGAAAATCTGTCGGCTAAATGGCGTGAAGAGCTGGGAAGCGACTGGCAGCGTGTGCATAAAGAACTGTTACATACGTTGGGGAATCTCACTTTAACGCGCTATAACTCCCGCTACAGTGACAGACCTTTCGCGGAAAAACGCGATATTGAAGACGGCTTTAAACATAGCCCGCTCTATTTGAATATCGGTCTTGGGCAGTGCGAAAAATGGGATGAAGCCGCCATTCGCGCCCGTGCCGATCGCCTGGCCGATCTCGCGGTTCAGGTCTGGCAAGCGCCTGCTCTTTCTGAAGAGGTTTTAGCTGTTTATCGGGGGCAGCCTGAAAACAAAACCAGTTACAGCCTGAGTGATTATCCTTTTCTTGCTGATGGTTCGCATAGCCGGGTGTTATTCGATCATCTTCGCGATGAAATTATGCGCCTGGACGCAGGGATCACGCAGGAAGTATTGAAGCTCTATATTGCGTTTAAAGCGGAAACGAATTTTGTTGATGTTGTGCCGCAAAAAAGCCGACTGCGATTGTCGCTTAATATG
>JAIJJM010000014.1 GCA_022728415.1 Collinsella sp.
TCTCGGCCGACTATCGCCTGAGCGATCCGGCCACCTTTGAGGCCTGGTATGCCGCCGAGCACACGAGCCCCGAGCTGCTCAAGACCCGCGCTTTCGGCCTGCCCGAGCTGTTCTGCCAGGATTTGGAGACCGCTGCATCCGACCACGCCGACGGCAAGCCCGTACTGGTCGCCTGCGCCGGTTGCTATCCCACCGCAACGAGCCTTGCCGCCGCACCTGCCGTGCGCGCCGGCTGGGTTGCCCAGAGCGGCCCCGTGATCGTTGACGCTATCAGCGGTGTAACGGGTGCCGGTAAGTCCTGCAACGCCCGTACGCATTTTTGCAGCGCGGACGAAAACCTGGAGGCCTATGGCGTGGGCAAGCATCGTCACACGCCCGAAATCGAGCAGATCTTGGGCCTAACCGATCGTGTCGTCTTTACCCCGCACCTGGCACCGCTCAAGCGCGGTCTGCTCTCTACGGTGACGATGCCGCTTACGCCGCAGGCTATCGATACCTTGACTCTTGAGGACGTTGTCGACCATTACAAGCAGTTCTACGCCGGTCGCACCTTCGTGCGCGTACTCGATGCCGGCCAGCAGCCCAAGACGGCTTCGGTCGTCGGCACCAACGCCGCCCAGATCGGCCTCGCGCTCAACAAGCGCGCGGGCGTTCTGGTGGCTACGGGCGCCATCGACAATCTGTGTAAGGGCGCAGCAGGCCAGGCGGTCCAGTGCGCCAACATCGTCTTTGGTTTTGACGAGCGACGAGGCTTGCCCACAGTGGCGTGCCCGGTGTAGCACATTCGATTGTTAACGATTTGGTAGTCGGGCATCGGGTGGGGCGCCACTCTTAAGCTGGTCTCATGATTGTGGCTGGCAGGGCGCACCAACCGATGCCCATTTTTTGTTTGACATAAGGAGTCATAAAGACGATGAATGCAGAGCAGTTCGATATCAAGATTCATGCCGTAGAGGGCGGTGTAACGGCGGCAGCCGGCTTTAAGGCGGCGGGCATCCATGCCGGATTCCGCAAGAATCCCGAGCGCCTGGATTACGCACTCGTCGTGCCCGATAAGCCCTGTCCCGGGGCCAGCGTGTTTACGACTAACCGCTTTTGTGCGGCGCCCGTGCAGGTGAGCCGCGCCAACCTGGGCGGCGCCCACAAGGGCTACGGCGTCATTGCCGGCGTTTCGGTCAACTCTGGCAATGCCAACGCCGCCACGGGTGAGACCGGTCTTGCCTGCGCGCGCGAGACCTGCAACATCGCCTCGCAGGTCATCGGCTGCGAGCCCCAGCAGATTCTGGTCGCCTCCACGGGCGTAATTGGTCAGATTCTGCCGATCGACACGTTTGAGACTGCCGTTCCTGCCGCCTACGAGGCGCTCTCCGCCCACGGTGGCGCCGATGCCGCCCGCGCTATCATGACGACCGACACGCACTCCAAGGAGTATGCCGTGTGTTACCGCAGCGAGGCCGCGGGGCACGCAGGCAATGCCTATACGGTGGGCGGTATGTGCAAGGGCTCGGGCATGATCATGCCCAACATGGCAACCATGATCGCGGTCATCACTACCGATGCCCCCGTCGAGCCTGCAGCACTTCATGCCCTGCTGCTCTCGACCGTCAAGCAGACCTTAAATAAGGTAACGGTCGACTCCGATACTTCGACCAACGACACCTGCATCATGCTTGCTTCCGGCGCTGCCGCCGATGCCGAGCCTATTGTCGAGGGCTCTGACGCCTTCGACGAGCTGGCCTTTGCCGTGCATGAGGTGTGCGAGAGCCTGGCGCGCAACATCGCCGCAGATGGCGAGGGCGCATCCAAGCTCGTGACGGTTAACGTCACCGGCGCCGTGAACGACGAGGAGGCCGATATCGCCGCTCGTGCTGTCGCCAACTCGCCGCTCGTCAAGACCTGCATCGCCGGCCACGACTGCAACTGGGGCCGCGTTGCCATGGCGCTTGGCAAGTGCGGCGTGCAGTTTAACCAAGAAGATGTGTCCATCGATATGATGGGTATGCCCGTCTGCCGTGATGGCCTGACCGTTCCCTTTGACGAGGACGAGGCGCTGCGTCGCTTTGAGGCGCCCGAGATTGTGATCTCGGCAGACCTGGGCGCAGGGGACGCGGCGACCACCGTGTGGACTTGCGACCTCACGCACGAGTACATCTCCATTAACGGCGACTACCGTTCCTAGACTCCCGATGTGCCGCTCGTCCCGCTGCAATCGCGGGCAACGAGGTACGGCGCGATAGCTACACGAAAGACGAGGCAGACTATGAAGTTCGCACGCGATTGTCGCTCGAGCGAATCCAACGAAGTTACCGCGCAGCTGCTGTTCGAGGCGCTGCCGTGGATTAAGAACCTGACCGGTAAGACGGTCGTTATCAAGTACGGCGGTGCCGCCATGGTCGACGAGCAGCTGCGTCGTGACGTGATGAGCGACATCGTCCTGCTCAAGATTATCGGCATGCGCCCTGTTATCGTGCACGGTGGCGGCAAGGCCATCAACGAGGCGCTCAGCCACTACGACATCCCCGTCGAGTTTAAGAACGGCCAGCGCGTGACTACGCCTGCCACCATGGATATCGTGCGCGAGGTACTGGGCGGCAAGGTCAATCAGGAGCTGGTCGCGGCGCTCAACCACCACGGCAACCTGGCCGTGGGCGTGTCCGGCAGCGACGCCGGCACCCTTATCGCCGAGCCACTCGACCCAGAGCTCGGCCGCGTAGGCAAGGTCACGCACGTCAACACCGACTATATCGAGCGTTTGCTCGACAGCGAGTACATCCCCGTTATCGCTACCGTCGCGGCGGGGGAGGACGGCGGTTTCTTCAACATCAACGCCGACACCGCCGCCGGCGCCGTTGCGGCGGCGCTTCATGCGCACAAGGTGATCTTCTTGACCGACGTCGACGGTCTGTACAAGGACTTTAGCGACAAGGACTCGCTTATCTCCAACCTGACGCTCGACGAGGTCAACGAGATGCTCTACGGAGGCGAGGTCGACAAGGGCATGATTCCCAAGCTGCGCGCCGCCGTCGATGCACTTACCGCCGGCGTGTTCCGAGCCCACATCATCAACGGCACGACGCCGCACTCGCTGCTGCTGGAGCTGCTGACCGATGCTGGCGTCGGTACCGTGATCCACTCCACCGAGACGGCCTACGAGTTCGATACGCATCCGCACCCGCTTTCGACGTTCGCGGCGCGCCTGACCGAGAACCTCGACGAGGTCGAGAAGCTCCAGACGGTCTAGCTGACCTGTCTAGCTGACCTGCGGTCGTCGCGTCCCTGCACCCATAGCCCTGCGCCGTACGGCGCCCAACGAAAGGCATCCCATGTCACTTGCAACTCAACAATCGCTCGAATCCCATTACGTTATGCATACCTTTGGTCGCTCTCCGGTAGAGTTTGTCGAAGGCCACGGCATGAAGCTCACCGACGACGATGGTCGCGAGTACCTCGACTTTCTAGCCGGTATTGGCGTATGCAGCCTGGGCCACGGCAACCCTGCAGTGCTCTCGGCGCTCGAGGCGCAGACCAAAAAGCTCATGCATGTCTCCAATTACTTCTACATCGAGCAGCGTGGACAGGTCGCGGCGCTGCTGTCCAAGCTTGCCAACGACGACGTAGATGGTGCGTGCGTTCTGGCCGATGCCATTGCCGCCGGCGATGAGACCACGGCCGCTGCGCTCGGTGCCCCGGCTGCGGATGAGCAGGTGTGGGAGACGTTCTTTGCCAATTCTGGTGCCGAAGCCAACGAGGGCTCGATGAAGCTCGCGCGTCTGTACGCCAAGCGTGCTGGTAACGGCGGCAACACCATCGTATGCATGCGCGGCGGCTTCCACGGCCGTACACTCGAGACCATTGCCGCCACCATGCAGGATTGGCTACAGGACAGTTTCCGTCCGCTGCCGGGTGGCTTTGTGGCCTGCACGCCCAACGATGTCGATGAGCTGCGTGCAATCTTTAAGCAGCTGGGAAGCGAGATTTGCGCCGTGATGCTCGAGCCGATTCAGGGCGAGAGCGGTGTGCACCCCATGACCGAGGAGTTTATGACGGCGGCGCGCGACTTGGCACACGAGGTGGGCGCCGTTCTTATCGCCGACGAGGTCCAGTGTGGCATCTTCCGCTCCGGCAAGCCGTTTGCATTCCAGACCTATGGCGTGGAGCCCGACATTATGAGCCTTGCCAAGGGCATTGCCGATGGCGTGCCCATGGGCGCCGTGGTGGCCAAGAAGGAGATCGCCGACGTGTTTAAGCCGGGTGACCACGGCTCGACCTTTGGCGGTAGCTGCTTGGCCGTCGCGGCGTGCGCCGCGACGCTCTCCGCGCTCGTGCGCGGCGATTATGGCGAGCATGCTGCCAAGGTGGGTGCTTATATGGAGGCAAGGCTTACCAAACTGCCGCATGTGGTCGAGGTACGCGGTCGCGGCTTAATGCTCGGCTGCGATCTGGATGACGCTGCGGGCGATGCGCATGATATTGTTGCCCGAGCGTTGGAGGCCGGTGCCGTGATTAACGCGACCGGAGCTCATACACTGCGATTCCTGCCGCCGCTTGTCTGCGAGGAAGCCGACGTGGACAGCCTGATCGAGATTTTGTCGGACGTTTTGGCCTAACACAGCGCAATAGCTTAATTTGGAGCGGGTTCCGGACTGCGGACGTGCCATAGCGGTACGATTCAGCGGTCTGGAGCCCGTTTTGCTATCGACTTGCCAAGGCGGGGATACCTGCTGGTCAAAAAACATCAAATATGAGTACTGTTACCGATTTGGTAGCAGCAATTTTGGACTAATAAGGCCAGATAGCAAGACGAAATGGCGATGAATGCACGATTTTGATCCAATTGTTAGTCCTTATAATGGACATATGTTGCGTAACTTAAGCAAATTCTATCTTTTTATATGTTGCAAGCAAAGTAGCAGTACTCATTTTTGCCATTTTTTGGCCACGGACCTTGAAATAAGGGGTCCTTAGGGTTCGAATCCCTCTGCGATGGGCCCATACAAAAACAGTCCCCTTTCGAGGACCGTTTCCAATTCGGTGGTGGGCGATGAGGGATGTCGCGTGCGGCTTCGCCGCCCGCCTCCGCTTCGGGCCTGCGGCCCTCGCGTGCTGCGCTGGAAAACGCTTCGCGTTTCCTCAGCTCCGCACCCTTGCGGGTTCGAATCCCTCTGCGATGGGCGCAAAAAGAAAGGCCTCCATCACTGGAGGCCTAACAAATCAATGGTGGGCGATGAGGGATTCGAACCCCCAGCCTTGTGCGTGTAAAGCACCTGCGCTAACCGTTGCGCCAATCGCCCGTGCGGAGAGAGTATAGCAAAACAATCGCCCCATTCACCTCATATCCATTAAAGGTAACCGGCGCGTGTCGGCGCGGAGCTGATTCAGTTGAGATTGCCTGAACATTCCGTCCCTCTTTACACCCTCGGGTATACTCAAAAGCTACTGATTCGATTTGATACCCAGCAACAGCAGAGGGGATAGTATATGTGCGGTTTTGTCGGTTTTGTCGGTGGGACGGATAACCAATCCGAGGTGCTCACCAAGATGATGGACCGCATCGTCCATCGCGGTCCCGACATGGGCGGCCAGTTTATCGACGGCCGCGTTGCCTTGGGCTTCCGCCGCCTGTCGATCCTCGACCTGACCGAGGCTGGCGCTCAGCCCATGGCCAACGAGGACGGCAGCGTCGTCATCGTCTTCAACGGCGAGATCTACAACTTCCAGGAGCTTCGCTCCGAGCTCGAGGCCAAGGGCTATAAGTTCCACTGCGGCGCCGACACCGAGAGCCTCCTGCACGGCTACGAAGAGTGGGGCGAGGCCGTACTCGATCGCTTGCGCGGTATGTACGCCTTCGTCATCTGGGACAAGAAGAAGAACAAGCTCTTTGGCGCCCGCGATATCTTTGGCATCAAGCCGCTCTACTACTATCCCATGGCCGATGCGGGCGACGGCGCTCCGGGCGTGCTCTTTGGATCCGAGATCAAGAGCTTCCTGGACTACCCGCACTTCCACAAGGCGGTCAACAAAAAGGCCCTGCGTCCATACATGACGCTGCAGTATTCGGCAACCGAGGAGACCTTCTTCGAGGGTGTCTACAAGCTGCCGCCGGCGCATTACTTTACCGTCGATATCCCGACCGGCAACATGAACATCGAGCGCTATTGGGATTGCGACTACTCTGCCGTCGAGAAGCCGTTCGAGGAGTACGTCGATGAGCTGGACGAGGTCGTGCACGAGAGCGTCGAGGCCCATCGCATCGCCGACGTCAAGGTCGCATCGTTCCTCTCCGGTGGCGTCGACTCCAGCTACATCGCCGCTTGCCTCATGCCCGACAAGACCTTCTCGGTGGGCTTCGACTACAAGAACTTCAACGAGACCAACTACGCCAAGGAGCTTTCCGACAAGCTTGGCGTCGAGAATGTTCGCAAGATGATCACCGCCGACGAGTTCTTTGGCGCACTCGAGGACATTCAGTATCACATGGACGAGCCGCAGTCCAACCTGTCGTCTGTGCCGCTGTGGTTCTTGGCCGAGATGGCGCGCAAGGACGTCACCGTCGTGCTTTCGGGCGAAGGCGCCGACGAACTCTTTGGCGGCTACGCCTACTACGAGGACACGGTTCCGGTGCGCAAGTACAAAAAGATGGTGCCGTTGCCCATTCGCCGCGCGCTCGGTAACCTGGCGCTGCATATGCCGTACTTCAAGGGCCATAACTTCCTGGTCAAGGGTGCCGAGATCCCCGAGAAGTCGTTCCTGGGCCAGGCTTTGGTATGGCCTGAGCGCGAGGTCGACGGCGTACTCAAGCCCGCGTACAACACCGGCGACGGCGCCTTTGAGCTCGCTGCGCCCATCTACGCACGCGTGAAGGGCCAGCCCGAGCTGGTCAAGAAGCAGTATCTGGACATGAACATGTGGCTCCCGGGCGACATTCTGCTCAAGGCCGACAAGATGTGCATGGCGCACTCGCTGGAGCTGCGCGTGCCCTTCCTGGATCGCAAGGTCATGGAGTTCGCCGAGCACATTCCCGACCGCTACCGCATCAACGAGAACGGCAACAAACAGGTGCTTCGCCACGCCGCCAACAAGTCGCTGCCCGATGAGTGGGCCACCCGTCCCAAGGTGGGCTTCCCGGTGCCGATTGTCTACTGGCTGCGCGAGCAAAAGTGGTACGACTACGTCAAGGAGTACTTCACCGCGCCGTGGGCAAGCGAGTTTTTCGACACCGACGAGCTCATGCATCTACTCGACCTGCACTTTGCGGGCAAGGGCGATTTCCAGCGCAAGATCTATACGCCGCTCGTGTTCCTGGTGTGGTACAAGCGCTTCTTTATCGACGAGGGCCAGCCTTCTGTTCAGGCTGCCTAGTCTCGGCTTATGAATGCCTGCGCGTAACGGCTCCTCCGGGAGCCGTTTTTGCGCGAGCACGTTTCAGTTACTATGAAAACCGTCCCTGCCAAATGGCTGAGAAAGGTGAAAGATGCACCATTCGGATTCCGCGACCGTGACTACGGTCGATACGCTTGCCAAGCTGCTCAATGTGTGCGGCGAGCTGCGTGCTTCGGAGCAGGTTGACGAGCGTGCCGTGACCGGCTGTTCATTTGATTCACGCGCGGTTTCGGCGGGTGACGTGTTCTTTTGCAAGGGCGCTGCCTTTAAGCCCGCGTTTTTGAGCATGGCGCTCGATGCGGGCGCCGTCGCATTTGTGTGCGAGGAGTCGCTGGTTGAGTCTCTGGAGCCGCTGGCGCAGGAGAGTGGTGCGGCGATGCTGGTCGTGGACAGCGTGCGCACGGCCATGGCCCTGCTGCCGCCGGAGGTCTACAACCGTCCCGACCACGACGTTAAGATCGTGGGCATCACCGGTACCAAGGGAAAGACCACGGCCGCTTTTATGCTCCAGTCCATCATCAAGGCGGCGGGCGAGTCCTGCGGCATGATCGGTTCGGTGAGTACCGACGATGGTATCGAGTGCTACGAGAGCACCAACACCACGCCCGAGGCCCCCGAGGTCTGGCGCCATATCGCCAACTGCCGCGCGTCTGGTCGCCCATCCATGGTCATGGAGGTCTCGAGCCAAGCGCTCAAGTACCAGCGCGTCGAGAACCTGCCGTTTGACGTGGCGTGCTTCCTCAACATCGGGCGTGACCACATCTCACCGATCGAGCACCCGACCTTCGAGGATTATTTTGAGAGCAAGCTCAGGATCTTTGATCAGGCTAAGACCGCCGTGGTGAATCTGGGCACCGATGAAGTCGAACGCGTGCTGGAGGCCGCGTCGACGGCCGAGCACTTGGTGACCGTTGGCGTCGAGCATCCCGAGGCAAGCCTGTGGGCAAGCGATGTCCGCATGGTCGGCTTTAACATCGAATTTAACCTGCATGGCATGAGCGCCGACAAGCCCGAGGCGGGGGAGAAGGTCCTGCTGGGTATCGCGGGAGACTTCAACGTGGAGAACGCGCTGGTCGCTATCGCCGCTGCGCGCGAGATTGGCATCGGTATCGATGCCATCAAGAAAGGCCTCTCCAAGCTGCGTGTGCCGGGCCGCATGGAGGTCGTGGAGTCGAAGGATGGCCGCGTGATTTGCGTTGTTGACTACGCTCACAACCAACTCTCGTTCCGCTCGCTCTTTTCGTCGGTCAAACGCGCGTTTCCCGCCAGCCCGGTCATTGCGCTGTTTGGTGCCGCTGGAGGCAAGGCGCAGGAGCGCCGTGAGCAGCTTCCGCGCGAGGCCGCACCATATTCTGATCTGCTGATCTTTACCAACGAGGATCCGGCTCACGAGGACCCGATGAAGGTCTGTCGCGAGCTTGCCGAGCATGTTCCCGACGATACCCCGAACAAGATCATCCTCGATCGCGAGGCTGCTGTGCACGCGGCATTCAAGGCGGCGCGCGAGGAATACGTCAGCCCCGATGCGCCCACCATCGTCTTGCTGTTGGCAAAGGGCGACGAGGAACTCATGCACGTGGGTGATAAGTTCGTACCCATCGAGAGCGATCTTTCGCTTGCCAATCGTTTAATCGATGTTACCCAGTTTGACTAATGAACTGCGATGAGGGTGGCGTCCTGAGTGCGCTGCCGTTGCAAGCGCGTTTTCCCTCAAGCGAGGCGCGCCGCCTAAGACCAGAAGCCCCTTCTACGTAATGGAGTGACCATGTCCCACAATACCCTGCCGACTGTCGCTGAGCTTTCGGGCGAGATGCGCGAGCGTTTTGCCAAGATTAAGTACGTCTTTACCGACCTGGACGCCACCATGCTCGCGCCCGGCTCGTGCGTGCTGCGCGACAACGACGGCAACCCCTCGACCAAGCTCGTCGAGGCTGTCGTGGCACTTGCCCGCGCCGGCATCCAAGTGGTTCCCACCTCGGGCCGCAACCGCACCATGATCCACGAGGATGCGCGCGTGCTCGGCCTCAACTCCTATATCGGCGAGATGGGTGGCCTGGTCATGTACGATCTCAAGGCCAACGATTGGGAGTATCTGACCGGCGATATGCCCTACGACCCCGCCTGCGGCCTCACGCCGCATCAGGTGATCGAGCAGACCGGCGTGTGCGAGAAGATTCTCGCTCGCTGGCCGCATAAGATCGAGTACCACAACGACATGTCGACTGGCTATAAGTACCGCGAGGTCACCGTCGGCATGCGCGGCGATGTGCCCGACGACGAGGTCCAGGCCATTCTTGACGAGGCCGGCTGCGGCCTGGTCTGGGCCTGCAACGGTCACCTGACGCATCTGTCCAAGCCGACGACGCTCGAGCTCGAACGCGTCGAGGATGGCCGCGCGTTTAACATCAATCCCGCCGGCCTCAACAAGGGCGTTGCCATCGCACGTTTCTGCGAGCACCTGGGTATCGAGCGCGATGAGACGCTGGCGCTCGGCGATTCCGAGTCCGACTTCTTCATGGCCGATCACGTTGGCACGTTCTGTTTGGTCGAGAATGGCCTGACCAGCGCCGGCGCGCCCGAGTTCCTGGATACCCGCGATAACGCCTACATCACGCGCGGCAAGATTGTCGACGGCTGGGCGGCAACGGCAGAGCTGCTCGTCGCGGCCCGTTCGTAGTGCGGTTCTATCGCTCTGAGCCATATCTTTTCGAGAGAGAATCTGGTGAGGTCATGTCCGATATCGAGAATCTGGCCGGAGACACGCGCCCCATTGGTGTGTTCGACTCGGGCCTGGGCGGTCTGACGGTTGCACGCGCGATTGCGACGGCGTTGCCGCACGAGTCCGTCTACTACTTTGGCGACACCAAGCGCTGCCCCTACGGCACCCGCACCGAGGACGAGGTGCGCACGTTTGCACTGCAGGCGGGCCGTTGGCTGTCGAAGCACGACGTCAAGATCATGGTCATCGCCTGCAATACGGCGACCGCTGCGGCCTTGCGTTTGGCCCAGCAGGTGCTCGACGTCCCCGTCATCGGTGTAATTGCACCGGGCGCACGCGCGGCAATCAACAGCACCCGCACGCGCCGGGTGGGCGTGCTCGCGACCAACCTCACCATTCGCTCAGGCGCCTACACGCGTGCCATTCAGGACCTGGATGCCGGCGTCGACGTATACGGCTGCCCTGCCTCGAGCTTTGTCGAGGTCGTTGAGCACGAGCTCGCCTCGGGCGCGCATCTGCAAGAGCAGTGGCTCGAGAACGAGGACATCTTCGATACGCCTGCCGTACGCGCGCTGGTCGGCGCCACGGTTGAACCGCTGCGCGATCACGGCATCGATACCGTGGTACTCGGCTGCACACATTTTCCGCTGCTCGTGGGGCCCATTCGCCATGTGCTGGGGTCTGGGGTGCGCGTGGTGAGCTCCGCCGAGGAGACCACGCGCGAGCTGACCGATATTCTCACGCGCCGCGAGCAGCTGGCGGGCGACGCAGCCGAGCCGCAGCATCGTTTTGCGACGACGGCCGATAACATTGCCGAGTTTGCGGTGGCGGGCAGTTTTATCTTTGGCCAGCCGCTCAAGAGTATTGAGCATATCGATATCGATGAGCTGAAATAGATGTAAGGCAGCCGCCAAAGCCTTCGCCACACCTTTTGCCGAAAGGATTTTTCTATGGAGTATATGCAGGTCAATCGCGCCAACGGCCGCGCCGCCGATGAGCTGCGCCCCATCAAGCTTACTCGCGGCGTCATGAAGCACGCCCACGGTTCGTGCCTGGCCGAGTTTGGCGATACGCGCGTGCTGTGCGCTGCCACCATTGAGGAGGGCGTGCCGGGCTGGCGCAAGGGCGCCAAGGCCGGTTGGGTAACGGCGGAGTATGCCATGCTGCCGGCATCGACCGGTAAGCGTTGCAAGCGCGAGTACGCCAAGCGTAAGGGCCGCTCCATGGAGATCGAGCGCCTCATCGGCCGCAGCCTGCGTACCGTCGTCAACATGAAGGCGCTCGGCGAGTACACCGTCACCGTCGACTGCGACGTGATTCAGGCAGACGGCGGCACGCGTACGGCGAGCATTACCGGCGCCTGGGTGGCACTGCACGACGCCCTTGCCATGTGGGTCGAGGCGGGTAAGCTCGAGCGCATCCCGCTCACGGGCCAGGTCGCCGCGATTTCCATGGGCGTTGTCGACGGCAACACCCTGCTCGACCTGGATTATTCCGAGGACAGTCATGCCGAGGTCGACATGAACCTTGTCGCCACCGATACCGGTGAGATGATCGAGCTCCAGGGCACTGGCGAGCAGGCGCCCTTCGACCGCAAGCGCCTCAATGCCCTGCTCGATTTGGGCGACAAGGGCATTGCCGAGCTCATCGAGCTCCAGCGCCAAGCCCTCGCCTAACCTGCCAAAAAGGGACAGGTTTATTTTGGCAGGTTTTATCTGGGAAAACGTCGAAATATAAGACTGCCGCTGATTAAGAGGGGGAGAGGCCGAGGCCTCGTCGTCCTCAACACGGCACTGCTATGGAGACAAGGAGACCACTCATGGCACTTGAGAAGATTGACATCGACACCCTTGACCCGGCGGCGACCATCGTCGTGGCAACGGGCAACGCCCATAAGCTCACCGAGATCGAGGCCATTTTGGGCAAGGTTATGCCCGAGGTTCGCTTTGTGGCGCTCGGCCAGCTGGGCGATTTTGAGGACCCCGAGGAAAACGGCACGACGTTTTTGGAGAACGCCATCATCAAGGCGCAGGCTGCCGTCGAAGAGACGGGACTCATGGCCATTGCCGACGATTCGGGCCTGGTCGTCGACGCGCTGGACGGTGAGCCCGGTGTGTATAGCGCGCGCTACGCGGGCGTTCACGGCGACGATGCCGCCAACAATGCCAAGCTGCTCGTGAATCTGGAGGGCGTGGCCGACAAAGACCGCACTGCGCGCTTTATGAGCGTCGTCGCGCTCATCGACACGGACGGTTTGGTCACCTATGGTGAGGGCACCTGCGAGGGCGTTATCGCGCATGAGGGCCGCGGCGATCACGGCTTTGGCTACGACCCGCTGTTCCTGCCGGTCGACACGCCGGGCAAGACCATGGCCGAACTGACGGCGGACGAGAAGAACGCCATCAGCCATCGTTTCCACGCGCTCGATCATCTGTCCGCCAAGCTGACGGGCGAGGAGTAGGCCGTGCGTGCGGTGGTTCAGCGCGTGCTCAACGCCGGCGTGACGGTCGACGGTGAGTGCGTGGGCAAAATTGGGCGCGGCTATCTGGTGCTGCTGGGCGTGGGCCACGGCGACACGCGCGCCGAGGCCGATAAGCTGTGGGGCAAGCTCCGGGGCTTGCGCATTAACGAGGATGGGAACGGCAAGACCAACCTGGCACTTGCCGATGTCGACGGCGAGGTTCTCGTGGTGTCGCAGTTCACGCTGTTCGCCGATTGCCGTCACGGCCGCCGCCCATCGTTTACGGATGCCGGCGCCCCCGATGTCGCCAACGAGCTCTACGAGTACTTCCTGACGCTTGTGCGCGAGGACGTCGAGCACGTAGCGCATGGCATCTTCGGCGCCGACATGAAGGTCGACCTCGTCAACGACGGTCCATTCACCATAGTCCTCGATACCGACAACTTTTAGGTTACGCGGTATTACCAAACCGCGTAACTACTCGACGCTGCACGGCCACCATTCGGCCAATCTGTCGCTCAAACCGTCGCTCGCGTACAAAAGTACGCGTCACTCCTCTTTCGCGACACCTTGGCTCGAATGGTGGCCGTTCGCTGACGTGAACTAGTCATGTGAGGTTGTCGTCTGGTACGAATTTGAGACGGGGCTTATTTAGCTACTTGCGCGTGGTCGCAACAGGGTGCTATAGTATTAGAGTTTTGTCTATCTTAGGGGTATTATCCCCTTTTTGAATTGCACCTTCTGGAGGCCCTGTTCATGGAAGAGATGGAAGTCAATCACGTCGACGACATCCACGAGAAGCTGACCGATATGGTGGGCGATCGCGTTAAGGTGAAGGCCAACATGGGCCGCACCCGCGTCGTCGAGCGCATGGGCACCATCAAGAGCGTCCATCCGGCAGTCTTTATCGTCGAGGTCGACGAGCGCCGTGGCCGCAAGTCGCGTCAATCCTACCAGTATATTGATGTTCTCACCGGCCAGGTCGAGCTGTTCGACCCCGAGAGCGGCGAGCACATCTTTACCCCGCTCGGCAATCAGCTCGAGGAGCACTAGCGGTGACCGATTGGTCCCTGACCCTTTCCGCGCCGGCAAAGATCAACCTCTATCTGGGGGTTCATACCGAGCGCGACGACCGCGGCTACCATAAGGTCGATTCCCTGATGGCAGCCGTCGGTCTTGCCGATACCGTGACGGTCACGCCGGCACAGGCGCTGACCGTCCAGACGATTCCGGCATCCGACTTTCCCATGCAAAAGAATACGGCGTATCGTGCGGCCGCTGCTATGGCCGAGCATTATGGTCGCGAAGCCAACGTCTGCATCACGATCGAGAAGAGCATCCCGTTGTGCGCTGGCCTGGGCGGTCCTTCGACGGATGCCGCGGCGGTCATTGTCGCCTTGGCAGAGCGTTGGGGTATCGACCGTGCCGATCCCGCGCTGGACAACATCGCGCGCGGCATTGGCGCCGACGTTCCCTTCTTTCTGCATGCCAGCCCTGCATTTTACGTGGGTGGGGGAGATGTGCTGGCAACTGAGTATCCCACGCTGCCCGCAACGCCCGTCGTGTTGGTCAAGCCGCGCGAGGCGAGCGTTTCGACAATTGAAGCCTATCGACGTTTTGACGAGGCCCCGGTGCCTGTAGACAAGCCCGGCGCGATTGCATCCGCCCTTCGCTCGGGAGACGCGGAGGCGGCCTACGCGCTCGTCCACAACAACCTGGGTGTCATTTCCGCGCAGATGGAGCCGCGGATTCAAACGGTGCTCGACTGGCTTCGTTCTCAGGACGGTACTATTGCCGCAAACGTGTGCGGTTCGGGTGCCTGTTCGTTTGCTCTCTGCGATACCGCCGCCACGGCCGAAAGGCTTGCCGACGCTGCCCTGCAAAACGGCTGGTGGTCCTGCGCGACGGAGTTCATTCCCAACACGGTTCGCATCGAAGTGCCAAAGAAGTAAAAAATTTCTCTGGCACACGACGGAGATCTTTGTTACTATAGTCGAGCTAACGGGTTGTGGCTCAGTTTGGTAGAGCACTGCGTTCGGGACGCAGGGGTCGCTGGTTCAAATCCAGTCAACCCGACCAGAGCATGAGGAGGGACCGCTTCTTGCGGTCCCTTTTTTTAGCTATTGTTGTGATACCGCGATACCCGCGGTATACTCATTCGAGCTTGTCTCGCTGTATTGTGGAGGTCTACATGTTTGGACTGAGGGCTCCTGAGCTCATCATTATTCTCGTCGTTGTCCTGATTATCTTTGGGCCCAAGAACCTGCCGAAGCTCGGTAAGTCCCTCGGCTCTACCGTCAAGAATATCCGCGAGGGTATGGAGGGCGATGATAAGGGCGAAACCAAGCAGGCCGAGGACGTTGTGGTCGAGGAGTCCAAGGAGGACAAGGAGATCGCAGAGCTCGAGGCCAAGCTCGCTGCCGCCAAGCAAAAGAAGGCAGAGGACAGCGACGCGGACGCAGAGTAGTCCCATCCCTTTGGGGTGAGCACCTGACCGGCTTGCCCGCAGGCTAGCCGGTCTTTTTCGTTTTGTTGACAGTTGACCGTTTGATCAGAGTTGGGGAGATATCCGTATGGACGCAAGCCAGATCGTACTGACCGCTGAGGGCCGCCAGAAGCTCGTCGAGGAGCTCGCTTGGCGTGAGGGCGATTACGCCAAGGAGATCGTCGAGGACATCAAGGAAGCTCGCGCGTTCGGCGACCTTTCGGAGAACTCCGAGTACGATGCCGCCAAGGACAAGCAGGCCCAGAACGCCGCTCGTATCGCCGAGATCCAGGCCATCCTCGCCAACGCTCAGATCGCTGCCAGCACGGGCGACCTGACCGTCTCCATTGGCTCGACCGTCACCCTGGTTGACCCCAACGGTGAGCTCATGGACGTCACGCTTGTCGGTACCACTGAGACCAACTCGCTCGAGCACAAGATCTCCAACGAGTCTCCGGTCGGCCACGCCATCATCGGTCATGGCGAGGGCGACTCCGTCGAGGTCATTACGCCTTCCGGCAAGACCCGCATCTACACCATCGCCAAGATCGCACGCTAGACCACGGTCCCGCGTAAAGGTATGTTTTCGCTCCCTGGGACCGAATCCTGGGGAGCGTTTTAGTTTGA
>JAIJJM010000553.1 GCA_022728415.1 Collinsella sp.
CCGTACATCGTCGATTGGGTGGCGAAGCAGCTGTAGGAATCGGCCTGTGGCCGATGCTGTGTGTTTCGCAGTCTTACGACCGCGGGTCTCTACCTCCGCTTCGCTGCGTTCAGCACCTCCCTCACAGAGGGAGGTGGTCGCCGAAGGCGACCGGAGGGAGAGATCAACGAAGGAGAAGCCGAGCCCAACCTCAGAACACCAGCTGCACCAGTAGCATGTATACGATCGTGCCGCCGGCGATTGAAAGCAGCATACTGCGTTTCCAGACGTGCAGCAGCACGATGACGGTGCAGGCGATGAGTTCCGGAAGGCCGTGTGAACCGGTCAGAATCGGGGTGTTGCGCAGTGCGTATACCACCAGCAGACCGGTCATCGCATAGGGCAGGACTCGGCCGAAATATTCGATGACGCGCGGCGGCTGCTTGGATTCGGGAAATACCAGGAACGGCAGAAAACGGGTGCACATCGTCCCCAGCACCACCGTCACGATGGTGAGCGCGCCTTGCCAGATGGTCATCGTCATCGCGTCTGTCCTTCCTTCTGCTGGTCCGCTGCGTGGCTCATGGCACGGTCTGCCGTGGCTTCCGGGGCGTCGGCGGCCGGCCGCAACACATCCAGATGCGGGCGCAACGCGACGAACAGTATCAGCATGGCGATCATTGAGGGAATCATGAAATCATTGGCCTCGAATATCAGCAGGCAGGCCAGCGACGTCAGCACACCGATGACGGCGGACAGTCGCTCGCGATGCTTGCCGGCGAGCCACTGATCGAGGAAGATCACCAGAAACAGCGCGGTCAGTACGAAATCAAGACCGTCGGTATTGAACGGCAGATGCGCGCCAATCAGCCCGCCCAGTGTGGCGCCGGTCACCCAATACAGCTGGTTGCACAGCGTGACCCAGAAGTAGAACCAGCTTCGGTCGATACCGGCGGGGATTTTCGCGGTGGAGTTGATGGCAAAGGTCTCGTCGCACATGCCGAAAATCAGGTACGGACGCTTCCAGCCGAGCCCCTTGAATTTGCCGAGCATGGATAGTCCATAAAACAGGTGACGGGCGTTGACCATCAGGGCCAGCAGAAAGCCGGCGAGTGGGTTGAACGCGGAGAGCAGCAGATTCACCGTGACGAATTCCATCGAACCGGCGAAGATGAACGCGCTCATGCACATCGGCCATACAAACGAGAAGCCCTTGGTGCCCATGAGAATGCCGTATGAGGCGCCGAGAAACAGGAATCCCAGGCAAATCGGTATGGTCAGCGGAAACGCCGCTTTGAGCGCCGGCAACCAGGCGTTGGTGTTGGCGGTGTCTGCCATGTGGATGATGTTCTCCTTGTGCAACTGGTCTGCCGGCCGATATTCGCCGATAATGCCATATGTGGTTATACACGCATGGTGCCGATAAACGAGGTGAGGACGGTGTCGGGACTCTGTGCGCGAAGTCACAGTGTGGATGATGTCACATCGTCTACGGTGGGACAGTCCTTGTGGCGGGCGTGAACACGTGCTGAGATGAAAGCATGAGCACATATCAAGGTAACGAACCATCGCAAATCGTCTACACCGCTACGGCGCAGGTTACGGGCGGCCGCAACGGCCACGCCGTGAGCCATGAGCCGGAACTGGAGTTCGACCTGGACACGCCGGTCGCCATGGGCGGCAAGGGTCAGGGCACGAACCCCGAGCAGCTGTTCGCCATCGGCTGGGGCGCCTGCTTCCAAGGAGCGTTGGCGCTTGCCGCCAAGGAGCAGCGCGTGGCGGCCACCAAGCTGGCCAAGAGTCAGGTGCGCGCCAGCATCTCGCTCGGTCCTGAAGGCGAGTCCTTCGGCCTGAAGGGCAAGATTGAGGTAGTTCTGCCCGATCTTGACGATGAGGCTGCCGCCAAGCTCGTCGAGCGTACGCAGGAGCTGTGCCCCTACTCCAAGGCCACCGCGGGCAACGTGCCCACCGAGGTCGTTGTGGTGAAGTCGCTGGACTGAAGCCTTCCGGGTTGAAACCCGAGTCCAAGCATTCGGCCCGTTTCCTTCAGGGAAGCGGGCCGAATGCTTTCAGGCCTGGTCCCGCGAATACGAAAAGACCTCGGTCGCTATGACCGAGGTCTTCAAAGAAGTACCCCCAGAGAGGGGGATACGAAAGGCAATTGCCTCAAGAGCAAACGGCAAATCCTTCAAATGTATATTTACTTATTATCAATCTGAATTTTAGGTATAG
>JAIJJM010000554.1 GCA_022728415.1 Collinsella sp.
CTGGGATGGTGAATGTGCAGCGGCTGGAGTTTGGACGGGGGTAGGTATTGCCATTTCCTTAACCCCACCTGATAACCCTTAGCCCAATGGTGAGTGCGGAACTGTCAAACCCGCTCACCGGGCTGAGTTCCGATGTAGCAAGATTTATCTCTCTCCAGACCACCACGGAATGTTCGGTAACACTGAAGGAACCTGTTTTTCACCATGTAGCCTTCGTTAATCGACACCTTTCTAAGACTGTAAAGATGCTTAAGTGTTTTGACACATTATGATTATTAATAGTTGTAATAAATCATTGAGTAACAATTGATAGGTCAAAACATATAGGATAATTCTTGTGTGATCTGTATTTTGTGTAGCCTGGAAATTAGTAAAATTCCTAGAGATAATCAGAAAGGGAATTTCAAATAAGCATAATAATTTCCAGGGAAACTATTCGTCGATTTTAAGAAATGTCTGCTCAGGTATATCTACTGAGGGATAATGCTGGCTGTAACGCTGGTTAAAATAAACACACAAAATAATCAAGATGTATATTTTAATTGACGAAAATAATTACCCACGGAATTATTAATGGGGCTTAAATAACACCGTTTAAATGTGATGTAAATCACAAATGTGACTGTAAAGAGGGGGCTGTAGATATAAATAAGAAGTACATGAGTGAATTTTAAATAGGGAAATAGTTTCTCGCTAAACAATTTATTGGTAATCAATCGCGTGCGTTCTGGTTTGAGACAGATTGCAGGTGTTAGTACGCATAAAATTCATGGGTGGTATTATAATCAAGTAGTTAACAGTAATAACAAAAAATAATTTCCTGAGAAATTAACTCTACATTCTAAAACGGCCAGTTTTCTGAAATTACCAGAAGACCGAATACATTCATGCCTGAAGAATGGATTAGAAGAAACGAGACGGAAATAGATCTATTTATCCCTGCGGAAATAATTTCTGCTGAAATTTGTTGCGGCTATTAAAAAGGTCAAACCGTCTGAGTAAATTTTATCCAGTTACAAACAAGTATTACCTCCAGTGTATTGGTAGCTGTTAAGCCAAGGGCGGTAGCGTACCTGAAGAGATTAGGATCACATCATCAAATGGCAAGAAGTGGATTTGAAGTTCAGAAAGTCACCGTAGAGGCATTATTTCTACGAGAAATACGAACACGCTTTGGTAAGTTTCGTCTGGGGTATTTGTGGGCGATTCTTGAACCCTCCGCGCATTTGCTGATACTGTTGGGAATTTTGGGTTACGTTATGCACCGCACTATGCCAGACATCTCGTTCCCGGTGTTTTTACTTAATGGCCTGATTCCCTTTTTTATCTTTAGTAGTATTAGCAAACGTTCTATTGGTGCTATTGAAGCGAACCAGGGACTGTTTAATTATCGACCAGTAAAACCCATCGATACGATCATTGCACGTGCACTGCTTGAGACACTGATTTACGTTGCTGTTTATATTTTGCTCATGCTTATCGTCTGGATGACAGGCGAATATTTCGAAATTACAAACTTTTTACAACTTGTGCTCACCTGGAGTTTGTTAATCATTCTTTCATGTGGCGTCGGCTTAATATTTATGGTCGTTGGTAAAACCTTTCCTGAAATGCAAAAGGTCCTGCCGATACTGCTTAAGCCGCTGTATTTCATCTCCTGCATCATGTTCCCTCTACACTCGATTCCAAAGCAATACTGGTCATATCTACTCTGGAACCCATTAGTGCATGTTGTGGAGTTAAGCCGCGAGGCAGTTATGCCTGGCTATATCAGTGAAGGCGTGAGTCTGAACTACCTTGCAATGTTTACTCTGGTCACCCTGTTCATCGGCCTGGCATTATACCGAACGCGTGAAGAGGCAATGCTGACATCATGATTAAGATTGAGAATTTGACGAAGTCTTATCGCACGCCCACTGGGCGGCATTATGTTTTTAAAAATTTGAATATTATTTTTCCTAAAGGCTATAACATTGCCCTGATTGGTCAAAATGGAGCCGGTAAATCAACTTTACTTCGGATAATTGGTGGTATAGATCGTCCTGATAGTGGGAACATTATTACAGAACATAAAATTTCATGGCCCGTTGGATTGGCTGGTGGATTTCAAGGAAGTTTAACCGGTCGTGAAAATGTTAAATTTGTTGCCCGACTATATGCAAAACGCGATGAGTTAAATGAGAGGGTTGATTTTGTTGAAGAGTTTT
>JAIJJM010000555.1 GCA_022728415.1 Collinsella sp.
GCCAGGCATGGCGCCCGTCGTGGGCTGCAGCACCGGCGAGTAGGAGCACAGCAGCACGCCGGCGATGGCGGCAAGCGCCGAGCCGATGGCAAACGTCATCGAGATGGTGCGGTTGACATTGATGCCCATGAGCTGAGCGGCGGCCTTGTCCTCGGACACGGCGCGCATGGCCTTACCCATCTTGGTCTTGCCCGTAAAGAACACCAAACCGGCCATGATAACCAGACAGGCGACGATGGTGACAAGCGAGACGGCGCTCACGTTGAACTTAGCCAAGAACTCCGGAACCGGGAAGGCGACGAGCGAAGTGAAGTTCTTGGGCGTAGCGCCCCACAGAAGCTGTGCGGCATTCTGCAGGAAGTACGACACACCGATGGCCGTGATCAGAACGGCCAGCGGGCCTGCTTGGCGCAGCGGCTTATAGGCCAGACCCTCAATGAGAACACCGAGAACCGTGCAGACCACGCAAGAGAGAACTACAGATGCCCAGCCCGGGAGGCCGAGATACGACGTGGCGCAGAACGAGACATAGGCACCGACCATGATGACGTCGCCGTGAGCGAAGTTGAGCATCTTGGCGATACCGTAGACCATGGTGTAACCCAACGCGATGATGGCGTAGACGCTGCCCATGGACAGGCCGTTGACCAGGTATTGGATAAAGACCGTCATGTTCCACATCCCCCTTTCGAATAGGTTTCCAGTAAATGTATGAAACAGGGACGTTACACTGTCCCTAGATACCAAGCAAGCAGGGAAGGCCAAAACCTCCCCTGCTTGGGATCAAAACCGCTCTATGTAAGGCGGCCAATTAGGCCTGTACGTACTTGCCATCGGTGATGACGTACGCCGTGGGGTCCTTCTGGACCTGGCCCTTATCGTTCCAGGTGAGCTTGCCGGTCAGACCGTCAACGGTAATCTTGAGCATAGCCTTGGGCAGCTTCTCGGCGACCTCGGTCGGGTCGGCGTCGACACCAAGACCGGCCTCCTTGAGGGCCTCGGCCACCGCGTGCACGCCGTCGTAGGCGTCGGCGGCAAACTGGTCGGGGGTATCGCCATACTTATCCTTGTAAGCGTTGACGAAGTCGGCGTTCTTCTTGTCGTCGGCGGAGAACGGGGTCATGAGCAGCAGACCCTCGGCAAGAGAGGTGTCGAAGCCCTCAACGCCCAGGATGCCGTCCATGCCGTCGCAGCCCATCATCTTGACGTCGTAGCCCATGTCCTTGGCGTTCTTGAGCAGGACGGACGCCGGCGTGTAGTAGATCGGCGCAAAGATCATGGTGGCGCCGGCCTGCTTGGCCTTGGTCAGCTGGTTGGTAAAGCTCGTGGCGGAGTCGTCCTTAAAGGTCTCCTCGTCAACAATCTCGAGCTTGGACTCAGCGGCCTGGGCCTTAAAGGAATCTGCGATGCCCGAAGAATAGGCGTCGCCGGAGTTATAGAACAGCACGAACTTCTCGTCCGCATACTTCTGCGCCAGGAACTTAGCAGCGTTGACACCCTGGTTGGGATCGGTAAAGCAAACCTGGAAGACGCAATCCTTGCCCTTGGTAACGTCCTCGGAGGACGCGGACGGGGTGATCATGAACGTCTTGGGGTCGTTACCGCACTCTGCTGCAACGGCAACCGACGCACCCGTGGTGGTCGGGCCGACGAGGGCCTGCATGCCCCAGTCGAGCAGGGTGTTGAAGGCGTTGACGGCCTTCTCGCCATCGGCCTGGTCATCCTCGGCCTTGCTGGCAAGCGGCAGCTCCTTGGTCGAAAAATCCTTGCAGCCAAGCTCGACACCCTGGGTAACGGACTTGCCGTAGGACGCGTTAGCGCCGGTCAGCGGGCCGATGGTGCCGATCTTAAACGAAGCGTCGCTCGAAGCGGAACCGCTGTCGCCGCCGTTGGAGGAGCAGCCAGCTAGAATGGACATCGCCCCCAGACCTGCTGCGCTCGCGATAACGCTCCTGCGATTCATAACAGGGTTCAATGACTTACCGGTGAGGCTCGACATGCGGCTCTCCTCTCAAATCTCGTCGGGTTTCGGTTGCCCGACAGGCCATCCTTCGCCGTGTTCGGCGTTCGCAAAATAGTAGACGCTTTAGTTGGGAAAAGTGGCGATTATTTCAACTTTTCTTTGACCTTGTTCATTTATCCATTAATATGCGTATTTCAATTCATTTATGCATAAACACCACTTTATTATGTGAAAGTAATATTT
>JAIJJM010000556.1 GCA_022728415.1 Collinsella sp.
ATACCTCTTCAGTGCCGAAGTGGCGAAATCGGTAGACGCAGTTGATTCAAAATCAACCGTAGAAATACGTGCCGGTTCGAGTCCGGCCTTCGGCACCAAAAGTATGTAAATAGACCTCAACTGAGGTCTTTTTTTATGCCTGAAATCCAGTGTTTATCTATCTTTCCCGCTATATTAACTCTCTCAAGGTCAACCGATATCAACGTACATCTACCAACATATGTTGGTACAGATGATGGTATTTCCGGTTCGATAATGCTTGTACCAACAGGGAGGGAATACGCATGGCATTAACAGATATCAAAGTCAGAGCAGCCAAGCCAACGGATAAGCAATATAAGCTGACTGATGGTGGCGGTATGCATCTGCTTGTCCATCCAAATGGTTCTAAGTACTGGCGTTTGCAGTACCGTTATGAGGGAAAGCAAAAAATGCTGGCACTTGGGGTTTATCCTGAAATCACACTAGCGGATGCCAGAGTACGTCGTGACGAGGCGCGTAAGCTGCTTGCGAATGGCGTCGATCCGGGAGACAAAAAGAAAAATGATAAGGTTGAACAGAGTAAAGCACGAACCTTTAAAGAAGTCGCGATTGAGTGGCATGGCACCAATAAAAAGTGGTCTGAAGATCACGCCCATCGTGTGCTAAAAAGTCTTGAAGATAATCTTTTTGCAGCGCTTGGTGAACGTAATATCGCTGAGTTAAAAACTCGAGATTTATTAGCACCTATTGTTCCTTTAACCATCCGCAATGGCCAACGGTTTACAGAGCATAATACGAATAGCCGTAGAGCCAGCCAGTTACGGTGGTCGCGATGGTGTGTCCGCCAGAAAATCACCACGAATACCAGAATCGCGGCACTGACCAGAAAATGATAAACAGGAAACACGGGGAGGTTCACTTTGCTTTCTCCTGTAGTATTTTCTGTAGGTTCTGAACCGGTTCGAGCGGGGTTGTGAGGCTGATGGCAATCCCCGGGCTCTTCCTGCATGTTACACTGGTACTGCAACAGGGGGCCTTCGCTCCTATGACATTACTCAGTATTTTCACTACTACACCCCATCTGCCATCCATAACAACCGATTCACCCCCTCGGGAGGCGTTGTTGCCCGTCACCCGGACAGGCATCGTTATGGACTTCTCTTGTTGCACGATCGATCAATTGTTATGCATGCTGACACCACTCCCCCGGTGGGTATGACCGATGCCTTTCTCACTCTCTTCCCGGTCATCGTCGGCCTTCCCCGTTATTGTGGCGTATCGGCACCATCGACGGCATTTCGATGGCTGCTCAGTGTTCACTCACGTTACGGCCCGCATAACCCATTGACTTCCTGAAGAAGTCGTTTCAGGGAGAGATTCAGCCCTTTTGTTACCTCCTGGACCGCTTCCTGTCCTTCCAGTTGGAGCGAGAGTTAGTCGGGGCGGACTTTCACCGACGGAAAGATCGTGCATTTCAAGGCACACACAACAATATCTGCGAGCGTGCTATCCGTCCGGTCGTTATGGGACGAAAGGCCTGGTTGTTCGCTGGTTCACTGATGGCCGGGAACCGAGCGGCACAGATAATGAGCCTTCTGGAAACAGCAGTCTGGAGCCACATGCTTGGCTGACGGACGTCCTAACGCGTCTGCCCGGAGTGGCCGGAGGAGAGGTTGGCAGAGTTACTGCCTCTTGAGGGCTTTATCTTCTTTGGGTAAGTGATACCTGCCGTCAGGTGTTTGTGCACCGGGCCATAACCTGCAGTTGGGAATTGAACGCCTGACAACAGGAAATGAGCTAGAGCAGTAAACACGCGGGCTGACAATGGGTCAGAATATGAGTCTGCCCGGCGTTATTCTTGGGGTCAGTACTTCAGATCCAGCCTCCGGTACCAGACTAGCTAGCCCCTACGCAACCAAATAAATCAACCATCGTAAGAGTGCAATCGTTCATATACACTGCCGGTGATGGGCGGAAAAATGCGTTAATGTTGAGTTCCTCGAACCCTTACCAATTAAGGGACATAGCCAGATACGCAACTGGCTGATGCAAGCAGTCTGATGTCTTTAGATTCGCTGGCCTGCGGGCATGACAATGTCAAACAGTCAAAGATTGTGGCGTTGACGGTCAGTCTGGGTCGTAAAAACTTCCTGTTCTTCGGCTCTGACCATGGTGGTGAGCGGGGAGCGCTACTGTACAGCCTGATCGGGACGTGCAAACTGA
>JAIJJM010000557.1 GCA_022728415.1 Collinsella sp.
CGACGAGTTCCGCGTCATCGTCTCCCCGTGGATCCTGACGGTGCTCGTGACCGACCGCCTGGCCCGCTACTACGAGACGGTCACCAAGCACAACCTCAAGTATCGCCGTTACTATCACCAGTTCGACTACTAAAGAAGACGGGTGCGGGAACGTGCCGGGCTATTGAGAGGAACACAGAATGAGACAGTACATCATCGCCAGCCATGCGCACTTCGCTACCGGCATCAAGGAGAGCGTCGAGCTGCTCTCGGGCGCGCGCGACAACGTCCACGATCTTTCGATGTTCGTCGATGACCGCATGGACGTGGCCGAGGAGGCCCAAAAACTGCTGGCGGGCATGTCTGCCGACGACGATGTCGTTGTCTGCACCGACCTCTTTGGCGGCAGCGTCAACAACGAGTTCACCAAGATCGTCCAGACACGTCCCCGCACGTACCTCGTTACCAACATGAACCTTCCTCTGCTCATCCAGCTGCTGTTCTCTGACGAGTCGACGCCGGTTGAGGAGACAATTCGCACCATCGTCGCTGCGGACGATACGCGCGTGAAGTTTGTCAACGACCTGTTGGTCGATGACGACGAGGAAGAAGAGTTCTAATCCGCAGCACTTATTGACATGCCGTAAGACGGCGCAAGACCTTTGGGGGGTCACATTATGATTCAGCTACTTCGCGTTGACCATCGCCTGCTTCATGGCCAGGTCGCAGTTTCCTGGGTTCAGGGCCTTGGCTCCAACTGCATTTTCTGCGTGGGCGATAAGGTCGCCAACGACCCGGTGTGGAAGACGACACTCAAGATGGGCAAGCCTGCCGGCTGCAAGCTCGTCATTAAAGATATGGAGCATGCCATCGAAGCTATCAATTCGGGCGTGACTGACAAGTACAAGATGATCATCTGCGTCGCCACCATCGCTGAGGCAAAGCAGCTTGTTGAGGGCTGCCCGCAGATCAAGTCGGTCAACCTGGGCAACACCAAGCCCAAGGATGAGAAGCGCCCCGATGCTCGTCAGGTCTCTCGCCAGATCTTCCTGACCGCGGCCGAGGAAGCCGATGTGCGCGAGATGCTGGATCGTGGCGTTGAGGTCGAGATCCGTCCTCTGGCCGATGACCCCAAGGTCGACTGCGCAAGCGTACTCTAGGCGTTTGAATTCGAAGGGCCTGAGCTCTTCGTAGTGTCCTATTAGGAAAGGGGGATATATGCTTACCCAAGCAATCCTCATCGGACTTATCGCCGCATTTGGTAAGTTCGACTTCCAGCTCGGTACGCTCTATGCGTTCCGCCCCATCGTCCTGTGCCCGCTCGTGGGCCTGGTGCTGGGGGACCTGCAGTCCGGCCTCGCGATCGGTGCGAGTCTGGAGCTGCTGTTCATGGGCTCGATCTCCATCGGCGCCTACGTGCCGCCTGATGAGACGATCGGCGGCGTGCTCGCCTGCGCCTTCGCTATCCAGCTGGGCCAGAGCACCGAGGCAGCCATCGCGCTTGCCATGCCCATCGCCACGCTGTGCCTTGCCATCAAGAACATCCTCAACGCCGCCCTGCCGATCCTGGTTGACCGCGCCGATGTCTTCTCCGGCCAGGGCAACCTTAAGGGTGTCTATGCGATGCACTTCCTGATCGGTTCCACCGGTATCATCATGGCGTTCCTGCTGTGCTCGCTGTCGTTCTATCTGGGTGCTGACGCCATCCAGGGCCTGCTCGACTTCATCCCGCCCTTTGTCCTTGCTGGCTTTGGCGTTGCCGCCAACATCCTGCCTGCCATGGGCTTCGCCATGCTCGGCCGCCTGGTGCTCACCAAGCAGCTCGTGCCCTTCTACTTCCTGGGCTTCCTGCTGTGCTCCTACGCCAACGTGCCCGTCCTGGGCGTCGCCCTGATCGCCATCATCATCGGCATCGACAAGTTCGACCTGCTGGGGCTCGGCGGAGCCCAGCCCCAGCTCTCCGCGGAAGGGGATGAGGACGATGACTTCTAGTCCCGAGAACAAGATCACGCGCTCCGACCTCGTCAAGAGCGCCGTCAACGTCGGCGCCCTGGGCATGGAGTTCTCCTGGACCTACTACAAGCAGATGAACATCGCCTTCTGCCTGATGGTCGCCAACATGCTCAAGAAGATCTACGCCGGCCGCCCCGACGACTACGCCGAGGCCCTGCACCGCCACTGCGCGTTCTTCAACATCACCGTCCAGTTCGCCCCGTTCGTCGGCGG
>JAIJJM010000558.1 GCA_022728415.1 Collinsella sp.
ATGTTCTTCGCCGTGTCTGCTGTGACGGGCGCCGGCCTCAACACGCTGATGCTTGCCGTGGGCGAGCAGGTGGCTCAGCTGCGCGCCGAGTTGGCTGTCTGTGATGAACCGGTCGATCTGCGCGACGATGAGTGGGAGCGCCGTCGCCTGCAGCGTGAGAAGCGTTTCCGCATTGTTCAGGAAGAACCCCATGCCTTCCGTGTGGTCGGACGCGCCATCGAGCGCATGGTTATCCAGACCGACTGGGAAAACGAGGAAGCCGTCATCTACCTGCAGCATAAGTTTGCGCGCATGGGTGTTGACGACGCGCTCGAAAAGACCGGCTGTCGTGCGGGCGACGAGGTCCGCATTTGCCAGCGCGCCTTTGACTTTGAGGGCGCCGAGGACTTCTCGGAGTTCGAGGAGGAGCTTGAGGACGCAGGCGAGGACGTTGCCGTTGAGGTTTTTGACGTAACCGATGCTGCTGACGAGGATGTCGAGGTCGTCGACGCGGCAGAAGTCGCGGACGATGTCGAGACCCCGGAGGGCGAGTAGGTTATGTCGCTGCGCGGTGGAATTGGTCTGCCTGAGCTGCCTATCAGGGATGGTCAGGAGTTTCGGCTTGGCATTATGGGCGGCACCTTCGACCCGATTCATTACGGGCACTTGGTTACCGCCGAGCAGGCGCGCGAGTCGCTCGACTTGGACGCCGTGCTCTTTATGCCGGCCGGCTCTCCCGCCTTTAAGCTCGACAAACCGGTGACACCTGCCGAGGACCGTTATGCCATGACGGTCCTCGCCACCGCTGCGAATCCGGCTTTTTTGGCGAGCCGCTTCGAGATCGACCGTCCGGGCGTGACCTATACGGCCGATACGCTTCATGCCCTTCGCGACTTTTACCCGCCTCAGGTAAAGCTCTACTTTATTACGGGCGCCGACGCGATTATCGATATTGTTACCTGGCATGAGGCCGACCGAATCGCCGAGCTTGCCACGTTTATTGCGGCGACGCGACCGGGCTTTGATATCGATACGGCGCGTGCCCGAATTAAAGAGTCGGAGCTTCCGTTCGACGTGCGCTATATTCAGATTCCGGCGCTGGCGATCAGCTCGACGAATATTCGTAAACGAGTTGCCCGCGGCATGAGCGTGCGCTATCTTACGAGCGAGTCCGTGCTCGGCTACATTCGCAAACGCAGGCTATATGCCGATTTGGGCCAAGAAGATTTTGAGTGATGGGGGTCTACGTTGTCGGTAGAGGATCAGTTTGAGGGCGATGAGCGCGCGTTGCTCAAGCGCATTCAAGAGCTGCTCGATGTTCGCATGAAGGATAAGCGCAAGCGCTATGTGCATTCGCTGGGTGTTGCCGAGACCGCGCTTCATCTGGCCGAGGTCTATGGCGTTGACCGCTTTGATGCCGCCGCCGCCGGTCTGATTCATGACTGGGATAAGGTGCTCTCCGACGACGAGCTGGTCACGCGCGCTCTGCATTACGGCATTAAGATTGCCGGCTCTCCGTCTGCCGCGACGCCGCTTTTGCATGGCCCGGTTGCCGCCTATGAGCTTCCGCAGCTTTTTCCCGAGCTATCGCCGGCCGTTTTCCAGGCTGTCGACCGTCACACCGTGGGTGCCTGCGACATGACGCCGCTCGATATGGTGGTCTTTGTGGCCGATGCCATCGAGCCCAACCGCCATGGTGATTATGCCCACGCGCTGCGTAAGATGGTGGGGGAGTCGACGCTCGACGAGTTGTTCTTCTCCTGTTTTGCGCAGGGTCTGGTCTACGTGATCCAGACCGGGCGTTATCTTTATCCCACGGCTATTACGATTTACAACCATTACGCCCAGCTGCGCTAGCTCGGGTGTGCCTAGAAAGAGGTATACCATGGCCGACGAGACCATGACCGACGAGCAGATTCTTGAAGGTGTGGAGCACAAGAGCTTCGTTGCCACGTCTGACCGCACCGCCGCCTCGCTGTCCGCGAGCGGTGTCGCCGCCGAGGATGTCGCCCGCGCCGCGGGCGTGTCCCAGCAGACGGTCTCCCGGGTGCTGAACCGTCCTGAGGTGGTGTCAGCCCGCACCCGCGAGCAGGTGATCCGCGCGATGCAGGCGCTGCACTATGTGCCTAACCGCTCGGCGCAGCTGCTTGCCGGCAAAGCGGCGCCCTCCATCGGGCTGATTACCGCCTCGCTGACGCTGCACGCCCCCTCGCAGATCGCCGCCGC
>JAIJJM010000559.1 GCA_022728415.1 Collinsella sp.
ATAATCTTCGTCACACATCACACAAAACCACTTTCTCACCTTCACCGTATAATCCGGAACCGTCATGCCCTGCAGATGCAAACGACGGGCCTCTTTCTCTGCCGGGTCAAGCCAGGTGCATCGCAGCAGGATTTTCGCAGCAACAGTCATCTGGTCATGTTCAAACCACGGCGGTTGTCCGTCATTTCCCCGCTTAAGTGTTAACGGACAACCACAGGACACACAGCACAAAACGTCCTGTCGGTTGTGCTTCGCGGCTTCTTTCGCCGTAACAAAATGGCCTTTGCTGTCATTCGCCATATAGCAGTTCAGAATTCGCATATCTCCTCCTTGTATCTTGACAATTGGTTAAAATAACTGTGATTAGATTTGGCAAGGTGTATGCAGCCCGATCCCTCAAGGGGTTCATAGCCCGTAGCTCAGCGAATGGCGCATACACTGAGCCACTCATCTGAAACCCGAACAGTTGTCAGTACGCCATAACGCATTTGCAAGGATGGGTAATCATGAGTCAGCCAGGTTCACTTTGTGTGGATATCGATGTTTCGAAAGCGATACTGGATATTGCCGCCAGCAGCGCTATTGAACAATTTTCTGTCGGCAATGACAGTGATGGCTTTGACGCCATCATTGCTGAGTTGAGAATGTACGCCATTGCGCTGGTTTTAATGAAAGCCACTGGAGGACTTGAAACCGCCATAGTCTGTGCGCTTCAGGCAGAAGGTTTTGAGCTTGCCGTGGTTAACCCCAGACAAGCTCGTGACTTTGCCCGCGCCATGGGATACCTCGCGAAAACTGATAGTATTGATGCCAGAGTGCTTTCCCAGATGGCTGAGGTTCTCAACCGGCATCCGGAGCGGGAACGCTTTATCAGAGCACTGCCGGATACTGAATGTCAGGTTCTCACTGCAATGGTAGTTCGTAGGCGGCAGTTGATTACGATGCTGGTTGCCGAGAGAAACCGGTTGCACCCTGCTCATCCATAGAACAGGAAAAGCATTAATATCATCATCAAAGCACTGGAAGACGAGCTTGCGCGACTAGATGCTGACATGAACAGCCATATCCATAGCCACTTCAAAGAGCTTGCTAAGCGACTGAGCAGTATTAAAGGTGTTGGCACCATGACGGCTGCTGCGCTGCTGGCGGAAGTACCCGAACAGGGTAACCTCTCCAGGCGTGAAATCAGTGCGCTTGTCGGTATGGTTCCAGTAAACCGGGACTCGGGCACGATGAGAGGGCGACGAACCATCTTTGGCGGCAGGGCTGGTGTGCGAACAGCCCTGTACATGGCAGCGCTTGTCGCAACCCGCTTTAACCCGGTAATAAAGGTGTTTTACATGCGACTGCTTGCCGCAGGAAAACCCAAAAAAGTGGCGCTGGTTACCTGTATACGCAAGCTGCTGACTATCCTGAACGCAATGCTCAGAAAGAACGAAGAATGGAATGAATCGTACCATCACGTTGCTCCATAATTTTTACGTTCAAGACAGTTGCTGAGCTGTCCGGGGAAGACTGAAACCTCCGGTCTGGCAGTGTGTGCAGTACCGCTCCCCATAATAATCGTGGTGACATTGTCTGCAGTGCCAGCTGGCTTTACGCACCACGGGTAAGGCATCCGGTACGAATTGCTGCAGACGTTTAATCAACTGTATTTCTCTGCGCTCCGGCCTGACATAAGGGCACTGTTGACCGTGCTCTGTCAGCCTGTCGTCAGTGTGTTCAAACCAGGGAAGTTCAGTGTCGTATTGCGGATGGTATCTGAGTGCACTGCCACACAAGTGGCAGGTGTAGTGAGCATAAGGTGCGGCCTGTGCTGTACGGGCGCCCGTCAGACGTCCGTTGCCATCAAGAGCGAGAAAGGATTTTGCGTACATAGTATATGTTCCTTACCGTCAGACGACACGCAGGCAACAGCCGTCCCGGTACGGGCAGCGTGGTCCGGTGTGAATGGCGGTTTCAGTTCAGTCTCATAAGGGAAAATCAGTGTGGTGGCCGTGAACACGTCATCACACTGAAGTCAGATAACTCGTCTGTCTGGCTCAGCCACGACTGCAGCCAAAGTTGCGCTCACCGGTGCAGTGAACTTTGGTATGCTCCTTCGCCAGATAGTCAGCACGTTCCAGCACTTGCTGAAAGCCGGTGTCATCATTACGCGCCAGCCACACCGCCGGCCAGGCCGGAAAATGCACCAGCGTG
>JAIJJM010000560.1 GCA_022728415.1 Collinsella sp.
CATCACGCCGATAGCCCGTTCGTCCGCGGCCCCGAAGGTCCGCATCACCGCGAGGATTCTGTCCGGCGTGGCGCCCTTGCCCGCGGCGGTGCGCACCATGAACGCCATCTGATCGTCGGGCAAGCCGTTCTGACGCACCATCTGGATCATCTGTGCGGCGCGTGCCTCGTCCACGCCCATCATGTCGTGGATCTGCGCCGGGGTGAGAACGCGCCCGGGAGCGCCCGCCGCCTCGGCCCAAGCCTCGCCGCGCGCGGCCTCGTCCGCCGCAGACGCCGGTATGCCCGCGTCCACGGCACCTGTCTTGCCGGCACCCCTCCCCTGGGCACTCACTGCAGGTCCCCGCTCGCGCTGCCGTCGGTGGGCACGTCCTCGCCCGAGACGCTCGTGTTCGAATCGTCCAGATACCCCTGGGGCGGCAGGTAGTAGAAGCCGTCACCGGGAATCTTGCCGCCCACGCTATCGGGGTTGGCATCGTAGAGACACTTCACAAACCCGGAGAGCGCCGTGCGCATACGCTCGCCCGTGAGGCTCACCATCTCGATGTGCGGCATAGCCGCAAGCGAAACCTGGTTGTTGAGGAAGGTCCCCAACTCCTCCTGCAGCTGCGAGGCGGCCTTCATGTTCTTGAGCGACCACTCCACGCTCTTGCCCGCCATCTGCAGATACTCCACCACGGCCTGCTCGTGCTCCTCGGCGAACTTCTTGTTCACGATGGTCGTGGTGGTAACAGCCATCGATCCCTCCTTCTTGAACGCCTTGTTCCACTCGTCCGTGATGGAGATGGGCACGTAGAGCTTGTCCACCATGGTCTCGGCGAGCGCCACGAAGGGCTGCGGCAGAATGGCGATGGCGTTCGGCTGATCTTGAATGAGGTTCAGGATCTCGAATGGCGTGCTCTTGAACACAATGTTGAAGTCGCCAGCATGCCCTGTCTTCTTGAGCAGCGCCTCGATGGTGTACTCCGGCGTGCCGCCCTGACCGTAGGCGAGCACCTGCTTGCCCTTGAGGTCGTCGAGCGTCTTGATGGAGGAATCGGTGGTCATCACGTAGAGCACGCCCAGGTTGTCAATGGAAATAACTTGATAGTCGTTCTTGAGCTCGTCGTTGTTGAAGAGGATGGGCCCGATGTTGCTGGGCAGGGTGCAGATGTCGTAGTCCCCTTGGTTGAACTTGGCCGAGAGGCCCACGTAGTCCACGCCGTTCAGCTCGAAGGAGAAGTCGTTGAAGGTCTTGTTGTTCTTAGCCGCCAGCAGGAACTGCGAGAGTCCCATGGAGGGCGGGCCCATGATGAGGCCCACGCGCACCTTGGTGGCGTCGGCCGAGCCCTTGAGCTCGCGATCCTCGCTCTTAGACTTGAAGGTCACGCCTGCGGGCGACGAGCCGGCAGCAGCGGAACCGGAGCCGGTAGACGAGCCGCCCGAGCAGCCGGCGAGGCCCAGGCCAGCCAGAACCGTGAGGGCAGAACCGCCAAGCGCCAGAAAGCTACGGCGCGAAAGATCGGTGGTGATATTCATGGATGCGTCTCCCAGTACGTTTGAAAGGGGCGAACGGGACCAGCATCCCGTCCGCCTTGCCTGCATGCCGTGCGGTGACTAAGCCTCGGTCTTCTCGACCGTGCGACTGCTCCGCTCTGCCTCGCGCTTGTGGCGGCGATAGGCGTTCACGCCGCACACGCAGCCACCGCCAACCAGCGCGCCGGCAAACACCACGCCGGCCGCAAAGGCAACCGGGTTGGTCTCGAGCGCCTTCTCGCCACTGCTCTTGCCCGCAAGTTTCTGCACGGGACTGTTCTTGCCGTCCTCGCCGGCAGCCGCCGCCTCGGCTTCGAGCGCCTCGAGGGCGGCCTGCTCGGCCTCCTTGGTCGTGACGCCCGTCACGTTGGAATCGGCGTTCTGCAGCTTGGAGAGCAGGCCGGCCGGGACCGAGCCGCCACCGGAGCTCGGCAGCCCCGAGAGGTTCAGCTCGAAGGTGGCGTCCCAGGTGTGCTGGCCGGTGATGCCCGAGATGGTCGAGGCGAGTGAGCCCATGGTGATGGTCACCGAGCAGCCCTTCTTGATGGTGGAGCCGGGGTTCTCAAGCACGCCGAGGTCGATGGTCACGCTGGTGAGCGCGTTGCCACCTGTGCTCGAGATGACGTTCAACCCGTTCACGCTCTGCACCGTCATGATGCGCGACTGGATCTTGATGGGCAGGTAG
>JAIJJM010000015.1 GCA_022728415.1 Collinsella sp.
TAGTAATAGTACTGACGAAACTGTTGATTACTCCTAAACGTGCAGGTCAGCCCTAAAAAGAGAATCGACAGGAACCTGTGTGCAACTGGGCATGTTTTCCACGTTCAAAACCTGCGCGAAACTTTTCCTCACCGCGGCTCGAGTTTTTGACACCTTATAACCGCCGTTTCGACAAGTTTTCAACAGGTGTGTCCATTTACCTACGAGCGCAGTGTAATTTTATCGCGCAGCGACTTGAGGTCTTCGGTAACAGTCCGGTCTTCCTGAATCATCTTCTGAACCTTTTTATAGCTCGTGCTGACGGTCGAGTGGTTGCGGTTGCCAAACTCGGAGCCCACGGCCGTCGTCGTCATCTCGCACATCTCAATCGCCAGGTAGATAGCGATATGGCGCGCCTTGGCGATATTGGCGTTGCGGCGAGGCCCGATGAGCTCCTCGTGCGTCACACCGTATTGCTCCTCGATGACGGACTGGACCGTCTGCACATTGATCTTCTTGGCCGATGTGCAGAAGTACTGGTTGGCGATGGCGTCGATGTCGTCAAAGGTGAGCTCCCCGCCCTCACGCTCGCGATCGCCCGCTTCGCCGGCACAACGCTCGCAAAAGCTCTCGAGTTCGCGAATGTTGGTGCCCGAGACCTCGGCCATGTGTTTAAAGTGCGCATCGGTCAGATGTCCGCCGTCGCCCCCGTAGGCCGCCAGCAGCGAGTCGTTGCCCGCCTCGGCTGCGGCGGCGATCGTGTTCTCGTAATACCGCTGCAAAATCTTATACTTCATCTCGTAGCTGGGCTCCGCCACCAGGCACAGCAGGCCGGCATTAAAGCGACTGGTCAGGCGCTCGTCCATATTAAGGTCCTTGGGAGCGCGGTCGGCGGCGATCACGACCTTCTTGTTGTTACGGATAAATTCGTCCATCAACTGGAAGAAGTAATCCACGCTCGCGCGTTTGCCAATGATGTTCTGGATGTCATCGATGATGAGCACGTCGACGCCGTGGTACGCCTGCATAATGGGGGCGTTGCTCTTCTTTTGGCGGTCGAATTCCGTCATCAAGTCGTCCAGATATGCCTGCGAATTGGCGTACTTCACCTTGATCTCGGGCGATTTCTCTGCCAGCTCATTTTTGATAGCGAGCAGCAGGTGTGTCTTGCCCAGGCCCGATTTGCCGTAGATGAACAGCGACGTGCAGGTACCGGGCGTGTCTGCAAGCATGGCGAATTTGAGCGCCGATCGGTAGGCAAGGCTGTTCTCCGGTCCGAAGACGAAGTTTTCAAACGTGAATTTCGAATTCGCTGCGAGGGGTGCCCCGTCCGCGTTTTTCTCGACTGCCGCCGGGGCCTCCGCCGAAGGTGCTGCCGGCGCTGCGGACGAACTCGCGCCCTTCGCCGGTGGCCTGCCATTCATTTGGGTCATCATGCGGCGGAAATCGTCGGCGGACAACGTGTTTTTGATTGCAATGCCCGATTCCTCGCCGGGTGTCGCCTCGTGTGCGACGGGCATATGCGTGGCGGTCGGGATGGGCGAGGGGGCTGGCTCTACCGCCGGTGCGACCGAAACGGTCGGCTGCGGTGCCATGGTTTCACGGGAAACATCGTCGCGTCGAAGCTCGGGCGACGGCTTTGCCGCTGCGGTGGCGGTCGCTACCGGGTGAGTGGCCGGCGCCGTATTTGCCGAGGCGCCTTGCGGTGCCACGACATTGAGCGCGATCGGCGCAAAGGCGATATCTTCCAGATAGGCCTCGATGGTCGGCTGATGCTTTTTGAGCTGAGCGATGGCAAAGCGTGAAGGTGCCTCAATCGTCAGAGTGTCCTCGGTCAAACTCACGGCGCGCGATTGTCCCAGCATATTGATGAGGCGTGCATCTTGGCCGTCGCGCTGACAAAAGGCGATGGCATCTCCCAGGATGATGCTTGCTTCCTCGTCCACTGTTTCTCCCGTTCCTTACCTTTGGGCTCGCACGCGAGCGCTGCCTATCTCGGTCAGATGATATTTCTGGCCATGTTTGATGACCAAGCCGGCCTGCGCCAAGTCGTTGAGCGTTCGCGACCACGTGGGCGCCGAGTTTCCAAACGCCCGCGCCAGGTCGGTTGCGCCACACTCCTGGTTTTGAGCCAGATAGCCCAGTGCCGCTTCGCCGCGCTCGCTCACAAATACGTTTTGCTGCGGCTGTGCATATTGATTCGCCGCATTAGGATACATCATTTGAGCTGCTGGTTGTTGAGAACTCTGCATGGGTAGCGGCTGCTGTTGAAAACTTTGCGGCCACTGTTGGTAAGGCTGCGGAGGTATCTGCTGGGCCCATGGGTTGTACTGCGCCTGGGACATCTGTTGGTACGGCTGCTGGTATCCCTGAAGATGCTGTTGGGGATACGGCCGAGCGTATCCCTGCTGCGGCATATATTGGGGAGGATACCCTTGCGGGTACGGTTGGTAGCCCATTTGCGGGGCGTTTGGCATGGCCGCTGTCTGCTGCACGGTGCCTGTGTCCAGATCTGCCGAGCCTATGCTCTCCGGTATGTTTTGCATTGCGTTGCCCAGCGGTGCCTGGGGGTCTTGCATGGGGAAACTTCCAGGCTGCTGCATGTGTGCCACGGTCTGCTGCATCTGCTGCGCCGCGGGCTGCTGCGCAAACGTGCTGGATAGGGGATATGCCGTCTGCTCCGTCTCGGGCCGCACCGCCGCCCCACGCTCGCCAGCGCGCTCGATTTCCTGCACGCGCTTGGGGTTCAGGCTTACCGTCACGACGGTGCCGTTACCCATGTTGTCCTCGATGGAGACGGCGCCGCCGGCGTTTTCCAAGTACTCCTGTACCATGGGAAACCCGGCGCCGGTACCGCGGATATACCGTTTCATCTTACTGTTTGCACTGGTTACGCCAAAATCGAAGGCACGCTCTTTGTCGTCGATGCCCGGACCCTGATCGGCAAAGCGGATGGTATCGCCACCGTCGAGAATCGAGATGATGGGCTCTGCAAAATGCGCGTGGATAAAGTTTTCGACAATCTCGCGGATAACCATCAGCGAGATGTGTCCTCCCTGCTCTTTCATGCACCGGTAGACGGTGTTGGTTGTTTCTTCCAAGTAGGTACGGACGTCTTGCGGATCGATGACGATGACACGCGGTGTCGCCAGCATGTCATCGTAGACCGCGATGCGCGCTGCATACATGGCCTTTGGTGCTTGTGCGGTGACCTGCTCACCCTCGTTGCGTTTTTCGCGCACGCCGGTGATGTGCTCGTTGTCGGGTGCCGGATCACCGGAATCGACCATGGTGTAGAAGTCGTCAGACATGCCGCTCGCAATCTTTCAAAAGGTTTTGAACAAATAGTAGCTCACCACGCAATGTTTCTCATCTTTCGACAAGTTTTCAAAACCTGTTGAAAACTTTGGAAAACGGACGAAAAGTTCTCAACATTTCCAACACGACCTGTTGAAAACTCGATGAAATTTCGTGAAAAGTTGCCTGCTGCCTCAAACGCCGGTTCTTCTTATGGGGGAACCGTGTACTCTTTGCAACCTTTTACCTTTGATTTCTTGACATTTGAACATTGATTTCCCTACAATCT
Organism: Collinsella sp.; assembly: GCA_022728415.1. The sequence continues at coordinate 3,566 of JAIJJM010000015.1, forward strand.
TCAAGCTCACGTGTCTATATCTGCGTCCGCGCCCCGCGGACACTCGAAATGCAGCAGGAGGAACTTAAGATGAAGCGTACGTATCAGCCTAATAAGCGTAAGCGTGCCAAGACCCATGGCTTCCGTGCCCGTATGGCCACTAAGGGTGGTCGTGCCGTGCTCGCCCGTCGTCGCGCCAAGGGCCGCAAGCGTCTCACTGTCTAGCAGCGATACACACATCTCGCATGAAGACTATTAAGTCTCGGCAAGATTTCGAGCATGTGTTCAGTCAGGGGCGTCGTTTCAATCACTCTCTGATTCGAATGACCATATGTGAATCGGTTGGCGAAGGCGACTCCGGAAGGGTCGCCTTCGTTGGTGCTAAACGACTCGGTTGTGCTGTCGTGCGCAACCGATCTAAGCGTGTGATGCGCGAGGCCGCCCGCAGCTGTGGATTTCCCGTTGCGGGTTATGACATCATCTTGTTCGCGACTCCCAAGACGAGGGTTTCCTCGCCGCAGGAGATGGACAAGGCGTTGCGTTCGCTTATGAAACGCGCCGGCGTTGCCGGGGAGGAGCGATGAGCAATCACGTTTTGCGACGTGTTGCCATCGCTCCTATTCGCATATATCAACAGGTTATTTCGCCCTTATTGCCTGACGCCTGCATTTATTACCCAACGTGCTCACAATACGCTATCCAGGCGATTGAGAAGTACGGTGTTTTGAGAGGCTGCTGGCTTGCCGTGAGGCGCATCGCTCGCTGCAATCCCCTGCACGTCGGCGGTTATGACCCTGTGCCTTAGCGGGCACTCGCTATCGGAGGAAAACTTACATGTGGGATTGGATCGTTAACATCCTTTTTGAGCTGCTCAAGCTCATCCAGACCTTTGCGGTCGACTGGGGCCTGTCCATCATCATCCTGGTGGTCATCGTCCGTCTGCTGCTGACGCCGCTTATGCTCAAGTCGACCAAGTCGACGGCTCGCATGCAGGTGCTGCAGCCCAAGATGCTCGAGATCCAGGAGCGCTATGCCGACGATCCCCAGCGTCAGGCCGAGGAGATGCAGAAGTTCTACAGCGAGAACAAGTTCAACCCCATGGCTGGTTGTCTGCCGCTGCTGATCCAGATGCCTGTCATGTTCGCCCTGTATACGCTGCTGCGTAACCTGCCGAACTACTTTAACGACGGCACGTTCTCGTTCTTCAACATCCTGCCCGACCTGACCACGACGCCGAGCGCCTCGTTTGCCGATGGCTTTATGGTTGCCCTGCCGGCGCTGATTTGCCTGCTTCTGTTCGCTGTCCTGACCCTGATTCCGCAGCTGTATATGTCGCGCAATCAGACTGGTCAGCAGGCCCAGAGCATGCGTATGATGGCCGTTGTCATGACCGTTATGATGCTTTGGATGGGCTGGAGCCTTCCCGTCGGCGTCCTGCTGTACTACGACGTGTCCTCTATCTGGCAGGTTACCCAGCAGATTTTCGTGACGCAGAAGGTTATCGACAAGGCCAAGGCCGATGAGGAAGAGCGCCTTAAGAACGCCCCGCTGCAGGTCGAGGTTACCCGTCGCGAGAAGAAGCCGCGTCCGCACAAGAAGAATTAGTCGGGATATCAATATTATTTAGGTACCTAACTTTTGGAGTACGTTATGTCTGAAGAGATCATCGAGGATATGCTTGAGGAGGTTGCCCCGCAGATTGCGGGCGATTATCCCGAGATTGCACAGCGCTACAAGGCCGGTGAAGAGCTGACCGATGAGGAGCTCGACACCATTGCCGATGTTGCGATTTCCATCCTGCGTTCCATCCTTTCGCACTTCGATGCCGCCAACTCTCCTATCGATGAGTACGAGGGTGACGAGGGTGAGCTGATTTTGGATGTTACGGCTCCTGATCTTGCTGTTCTCATTGGCCGTCATGGTCGTACCCTTGATGCCCTTCAGGTTATGTTCTCTTTGCTGGTGAGCCGCAAGCTTGGCTTTAGGTATCCGGTTGTGGTTGACGTTGAGGGCTACAAGAGCCGTCGTCAGGACAAGGTTGCCTCTATGGCTCAGTCTGCAGCCGAGCGTGCCGTCCGTACTCATAAGAGTGTTTCGCTTCCGCCTATGAATGCCTATGAGCGCCGACTGGTTCATATTGCACTTCGTGGCAACGATGCCGTCGATACCCATTCTGAGGGTTCTGACCCTGATCGCCATGTGGTGATTGTTGCTCGATAATCTACTCGAGCTTATGCTATGGGGGCGTGGTTTCCACGTCCCCTTTTTTTGTCAAAAGTTCTCGATACACTGATTTTTGTCAGAAAGGAGCTTCTGTTGTTTGTACTTACCGATCAGCAGGCTGACGAGATGCAGCGTCATCTAACTTCTTATTGCAAAGAGTATTCCTTGAGCGTAACTGATGTTGAGCTGAAGAAATGTATTCAGCATTTGGATTTGGTTCTGGAAACAAATAAGACAACCAATCTTACTCGTATTCTTAACGTAGAAGATGCTGTTGTACTTCATATCCTTGACTCACTTGTTTTGCTCCCCTATATCAATAAGGCTCCTGAGGGAGCTTTGCTCGATATGGGAACAGGTGCAGGCTTCCCTGGTGTTCCGTTAACCATAACCACGCATCGTAAAGCTACTTATATTGACTCAGTTGGCAAGAAGGTTGATGCTGTCAATTCTTTTGTTCATACTCTTGGATTGAAACATGCTCATGCGGTTCATGATCGACTTGAAGAATATGCTCGAAGCCATAAGAAGCAGTTCTCTGTCGTAACCGCCCGTGCACTGGCCCCTCTACCGATTCTTGTTGAGTATGCGGCTCCGTATCTCAAGAATGGAGGGTTATTTGTTATCACCAAGGGCAATCCATCGGATGAGGAACTTGCTTCGGGCATGTCGGTGGCTAAGATCTGCGGCTTCACTTTGATTCTGAATGACGCAATCGATTTGCCTGAGGGCTTGGGCCACAGGGAGTTCATTGTTCTTAAAAAGACTCATCCAGCATCCGTTTCTTTGCCTCGTGCAAATGGCATGGCAAAGAAGAATCCGCTTGCCTAGATGTTTCACGTGAAACATAATGGATAGTAACAACTTGCAGTGTTTCACGTGAAACATGGCGGTTGATATCGAATCGGAATGTTTCACGTGAAACATCCTCCGTTTGACAGCTTTAATACACACCAGGAGGGACCGTGGGATTTCGCGACGTTAAGCGTTCGAAGAGCGCAAAAGACACGCGTATCATTGCAATCATCAACCAAAAAGGCGGCGTCGGTAAGTCAACGACGGCTGTAAACCTTGCAGCAGCACTGGGTGAGCAAGGTCGCAAGACACTGATTGTCGATTTTGATCCACAGGGAAACAGCACCAGCGGATTTGGAATTGAAAAGGAAGACCTTGAACACTGCATCTATGATGCATTGTTGAATGATGTGCCCGCAGAGTCGCTTGTTCTTGATACAGATTGCAAAAAGGTATTCGTTATTCCGGCAACAATTCAGCTTGCAGGGGCCGAAATTGAGCTTGTAAGCGCAATTGCTCGTGAAACTCGCCTTAAAGATTTGCTTGAGCCGATTCAGGACGAGTTCGATTTTATTTTCATTGACTGTCCCCCTTCACTTGGCCTGCTTACCATCAACGCTTTGACCGCAGCAGATAGCGTTTTGATTCCGATCCAGTGCGAGTATTACGCACTCGAGGGAGTTACGAAGCTGCTTGAGTCAATGAAGATGGTCAAATCACGTCTGAACAAGGGCTTAGACACTTACGGCGTGCTTATGACCATGTATGACTCACGTACTTCACTGTCGAATCAGGTTGTTGAGGAGGTTCAATCGTACTTTGGTGACAAGGCGTTTAAGACACTGATTCCTCGTACGGTTAAAATCTCCGAAGCTCCTTCTTTTGGAGAACCTGTAATTACCTATGCGCCTCAAAATAAGGGTGCAAAAGCGTATATGAACCTTGCAAAAGAGGTGATCAAGCGTGCCTAGTGCAAAGAAGCGTGGGGGGTTGGGACGTGGACTCAACGCTTTGGTCTCAGAGGCCGAGTATGAGACCGGTGGCTCGTCCGCATCGGCTTCAAATGCCGCATCTGAAATAAAACTGCCTATTGAAGATGTCGTTCCCAACCCTAATCAGCCGCGAATTCACTTTAATGAAACTGAACTCCGCGAGTTGAGCGAGTCAATCCAAGAACATGGAGTTTTGCAGCCGCTTTTGGTTCGCAAGCATGGAAACGGCTATGAGATCATCGCTGGTGAGCGTCGTTACCAGGCGTCAAAGCTCGCTGGTCTTGAGGAACTGCCTGTCATCATTAAAGATGTTAATGATGAAGAGATGCTGGCTCTTGCTCTTATCGAAAACCTTCAGCGTTCTGATCTAAATCCTGTTGAAGAAGCTAAGGGGTATCGTCAACTCATCGATGCCAGCGGTATGACCCAGGAAGCCTTATCAAAGGCAGTGAGTAAGTCGCGCTCTGCAATTACAAATTCACTGCGCCTCCTCGATCTGCCCGAGGTCGTTCAGCAGATGATATTTGAGGGTAAGCTTACCGCTGGCCATGCACGTGCGATTCTTGCAGTTCCCTATGAAGATGCAAGGATTCGACTTGCTGAGAAGGTTGTTGCAGAGGGCCTTTCCGTAAGGGCGACAGAAAATCTTGCTCCGTTGTTTTCTGCCGGAGAGACGCCAAGGACTCCGAGGCCAGCAACACCTCAGTCATTTAAAAAGGCCGCTCGAGTTCTTCGTCAAGTTTTCAACACGAATGTACGCGTGAAGAGCTCTCGTGGTAAGAACAAAATCGAAATCGAGTTCAAAGATGAAGAAGAGCTCTCCCGTATCCTTGGGGAAATGATTCAATTTGGGCAGGAGGATCAGGATGAAGAGTAAGGTTCTCGCGGTCATTTCGTTGGCAACCACCGTCGCTGCTGGTGCTTTTGCGGGTTATAAAATTGCGACAGATGATGAACTTCGTGGTCGACTGCTGCGCGGAGCTCAGGACATCGTCGATACATCTAAGAAGAAAATGGATGTGATGACCGAAGATGTCGCTATGCGTACTGCTCAGATGACTAAGAATCCCAAGATTAACCAAGACTGGGTTAACCATCAGTGGGAAAATGTTGGTTATTAGGTACCTAACAATTACTTGCCTTTTTTGATGGGGCCCTTGTCTGATTCATCAGATAAGGGCCCCTTATTTTTGCGATAAAACTAAGCTTACGTAAATCAAATCCAATAGTATGAATACAGATGAAACAGCCCCGGTTGCATTATCTGCAACCGGGGCTGTCGGATGTTTCACATGAAACGTTATGGGGTGCAGACTCCCCTATGCGTTCTTCTGGACCTTGAAACGTTGCTTCAGCTGACCGCAGGCGGCATCAATATCATTGCCGCGAGAATTACGGATCGTGGTCTCGATGCCACGAGACTCAAGGCGGCGCTGAAGATCCTCAACCTTATGAATCGGCGACGGCTTGAGCGGGCTGCCCTCGATGTCGTTAAGCTGGATCAAGTTAACGTGGCACAGCGTTCCCTCGCAGAAGTCACAAAGCGCCTGCATCTCGGGGTTCGTGTCGTTGACGCCTTCGATCATGGCATACTCATAGGTCGGGCGGCGGCCCGTCTTCTCGGTGTAGAGCTGGAGCGCCTCGTGCAGGCGGAGCAGCGTGTACTTCTTAACACCGGGCATGAGCTTATTGCGCGTCGACTGGATGGCGGAATGCAGGGAAACGGCAAGCGTGAACTGCTCGGGGATATCGGCAAATTTGCGAATACCGGGAATAACGCCGCTCGTGGAGACAGTGAGGTGACGGGCTCCGATACCGATGCCGTCCGGGTCGTTGAGGATTCGGAGGGCCTTGAGAACCTCGTCGTAGTTAGCAAACGGCTCGCCCTGGCCCATGAAGACAACGCTCGTGGCCCGCTCGCCAAAGTCGTTGGATACATGAAGCACCTGGTCGACGATTTCCTGAGCTGTCAGCGAGCGCTTGAGGCCGTTAAGGCCGGTGGCGCAAAAGGCGCAGCCCATGCCACAGCCTGCCTGGGTGGAAACGCAGACGGAAAGCTTGTTACGACGGGGCATACCGACAGTCTCGACGGAAATGCCGTCGTGGTACTCGAGCAGATACTTGCGAGAGCCATCTTTGGATACCTGCTTGGTGAGCTCGGTCGGCGTATCAAAGGCAAAAGCCTCTTTAAGCTGCTCGCGGAAAGCCTTGGGAAGGTTGGTCATATCATCAAACGAACAAACGTTCTTCTCAAAGACCCATTCGATGAGCTGCTTCGCGCGGAAAGCGGGCTGGCCGAGTTCTGCCACGAGCTCGCGAATATCGTTTTGGCTCAAGTCGCGAATGTCCTGAGATTTAGTCCTGGGATTCATGGAAGCCTTTCGATTTTGGGGAAACGTAGAGGGTATCGCTACAATATGGTATCAGCTGCAGAAATTATAGAGGAGGAGTCTGCCCATGCCGGGTAAAAGCCTAGAGAACATGCACGTAGCGGTCTTGGCGGGCGGTCATTCCGCTGAGCGCGAGATCTCGCTCAATTCGGGAAAGAACGTCGTGGCGGCCCTGAAGGAGGCCGGCTACACTTCGGTTGACCTGCTCGACACGGCTGCCGATGATTTTATGGTAACCATGGCGACCGGTGGCTTTGACGTGGCGTTTATCGCCATGCACGGTGCCGGCGGCGAGGATGGTGCCATGCAGGGTGCCATGGAGACCCTGGGTATCCCCTACACGGCCTCGGGCGTACTTGCCAGCGCCTGCGGTGCCGACAAGGAGGTCTCTAAGATCTTGTACGCCAAGGCGGGCATTCCCATTGCCCCCGGCTTGGCGATTGAGTCGGGCGATGAGATCGATATCGATCACATTGTCGAGGTTTGTGGCGAGCGCTGCTTTGTGAAGCCGGCCGTCAACGGTTCCAGCTATGGCATTTCCCTGGTCCATGAGCCAACCGAGCTGCCCGCGGCAATCGCCAAGGCGTTTAAGTACGGCGACAAGGTGCTGGTCGAGAAGTGCATCGAGGGTACCGAGATAACCGTCGGCGTATACGGCGAAGATGACGTGCGTGCTCTGCCGATTGTCGAGATCCGTAAGCCCGAGGACTGCGAGTTCTACGACCTGGACGTGAAGTATGTGGACCCCGCGGATATCCATCGAATTCCGGCGCAGATTTCGCCCGAGAATTACGCTCGCGCCCAGGAGCTCGCCTGTGCTGCCCATAAGGCACTCGGCTGCCTGGGTATCTCGCGCAGCGACTTTATCGTGAGCGAGGATGGCCCCGTCATCCTCGAGACCAACACGATTCCCGGCATGACCGATATGTCGCTGTATCCGGATGAGATTCGCCACACCGATGACATGACGTTCCCGCAGGTCTGTGACAGTCTGATTCGTATGGGACTTCGTCGAGCGGGCACTGCATGCTAATCGAGGACGCTGTTTCGTCGGGAACGCCACAGTTTGTCATCGATTTCTACGCCACGCTTGCCGAGCGTGCCAAAACCCAATCGTTTGGTCTCATCGAGGAAGATGTTATCGTCCTCGATACCGAGACCACGGGTCTTTCGGTGCAGGACAACGAGCTTATCGAGATATCGGCGGCCCGCCTTTCTGGCCGCGAGGTTGTCGATCGGTTCGATACCTTCGTGCATCCCAAGCAGCTGATCCCCGCCGAGATTACCGAACTCACGAGCATTACAAACGCCGATGTGGTGGATGCCCCATCGGCCGTCGATGCCGTGGCCGCTCTCGCCGATTTTGTCGGCGGCTGCCCGGTGATTGCGCATAACGCCACCTTTGACCGTTCGTTTATCGAGTCGGTCAAGGGCGGTGTCAACGTCAGCGACATCTGGATCGACTCGCTGGCACTGTCGCGCATCGCGCTTCCGCGCCTTGCCTCGCATAAGCTGTCTTTCATGGCCGACCTGTTTGGCTGCGACTCTGTGTCGCACCGCGCCAGCGCCGATGTCGACGCCCTGTGTGGTGTGTGGCGCGTGTTGCTCGTGGCGCTCACCGACTTGCCTCAGGGCTTAATGGCGCGCCTGGCCGACATGCACCCCGACGTACCCTGGTCCTATCGTCCCATCTTCTCGTTCTTGGCGGGACAGAACCCCGGCTCCATCTTTTCTCTCGGCGCCGCCCGTGCCGACGTACTCAAGGCCGATCGGGCAGATGATCGCGTTGATGCGGACGAGCTACCGGTCCTTAAGATGCCGAGCCGTGAGGAAATCGAGGCGGACTATGCTCCGGGCGGTCTGGTTAATCGCATGTATCCCACGTACGAACCGCGCGATGAACAGATCGCGATGGCGCTCGAGGTCCGTGATGCACTCGTTACGGGAACGCATCGCGTGATTGAGGCGGGGACGGGCGTCGGCAAGTCGATGGCTTACCTGGTGCCTTTTGCCGAGGCCGCGCGCCGCAACAACATCACGGTTGGCATCGCGACTAAATCGAATAATCTTGCCGACCAGCTTATGTATCATGAGCTGCCCAAACTTGCCGAGCAGCTGGACGGAGGTCTATCGTTTTGCGCCCTCAAGGGCTATGACCACTATCCATGCTTGCGCAAGCTTGAGCGCATGAGCCGCGGCCAAGTCGAAATTACGACTAAGCGTGATCCTGCCGACACGCTTACGGCAGTCGCGGTCATCATGGCGTACGTGTGTCAGTCGGCCGATGGCGACCTCGACTCGCTCGGCATTCGCTGGCGCAGCGTCAACCGTCCCGACTTTACGACGGCGTCGCGCGAGTGCGCCCGTCGCCTATGCCCGTTTTTCCCCGATAAATGTTTGGTCCACGGCGCTCGCCGCCGTGCGGCGCATGCCGATGTGGTGGTCACCAACCATTCCCTGCTGTTCCGCAATGTCGCGGCCGAGGGCAGAATCTTGCCTCCGATTCGTCATTGGGTAATCGACGAGGCCCATTCCATCGAGCGCGAGGCGCGCCGTCAGTGGGCGCGCGTGGTGTCGGCGGATGAATCACGCGCTCTGTTTGAGCGTCTGGGTGGCTCGAGCACCGGCGCGCTGAGCCAGGTTTCCCGTGATTTGGCAACCTCCGAGGGCTCTACGCTCTATCTGGGCCTTACCGCCAAGGCGACGTCGACGGTTGTACGTGCGAGCATGGCGATTGCCGATGTGTTTGACGGCGTTCGCGAGCTTGGCCGCCGTGCCCGCGGGGGTTATGACAATGCCAATCTATGGATTGGCCCCGAGCTGCGCGAGTCGGATGATTGGCATGATTTCTTGCCTTCGGCCCACACCGCTATCGATGCGCTGGAACAAGCTGACAAGAGCGTCGACGCGCTGGTGCAAGCCGCAGCCGCCGACAAGCCCGAGGTTGTTGTCGACCTGGGTGATATCTCGCGCCGCCTGCACGAGCTGGCCGAGAACCTCAAGCTCATCATTGATGGCACCGATGAACACTACGTGTATTCGCTGCAGGTCAATCGCAGACTGCGTGCCGGCGGAGAGTCAATGACCGCAGAGCGCATCGACATTGGCGAGGCCTTGGCAACCGAGTGGCTGCCCGAGGTCCACACGGCTATCTTTGCTTCGGCGACCATGACGGTTTCCAAGAGCTTTGAGCACTTTAACCACGCCGTCGGCCTCGATCGCATCGGTGCATCGACATCATCGTCGCTGCACTTGGATTCGAGCTACGACTTCGATTCGAATATGGCCGTGGTCGTGGCTGGGGATATCCCCGATCCGCACGATCGTGAGAGCTATCTTACGGCGCTCGCGCGCGTGCTGGTCGACGCCCATCTTGCCATGGGCGGATCGGTGCTCACGCTGTTCACCAACCGGCGTGACATGGAGGAACTGTACACCCGCGTCGAGCCCAAGATGGCCCGTGCTGGTCTGGAACTCAACTGCCAGCAGCGTAACTCGTCTCCGCGTCGTCTTCGCGACCGGTTTATCAACGAACCGACCTCGTCGCTCTTTGCACTTAAGGCCTTTTGGGAGGGGTTTGACGCCAGCGGCGAGACGCTGCGCTGCGTCATCATCCCCAAATTGCCGTTCTCGAGCCCCACGGACCCGCTCTCATGCGAGCGCAATCTGCGCGAAGACCGCGCTTGGGCGCGCTATTCGCTGCCCGAGGCCGTGCTCGAGGTCAAGCAGGCAGCCGGTCGCCTCATTCGATCATCGACCGATTGTGGCGTACTCATCTTGGCCGACCCGCGCCTGGTGACGAAGGGCTACGGTAAGAAGTTCTTAACGTCGCTGCCCACGAGCTCCTATCAGCGCATCGAATCGGCGCAGATCGGGCACTATTTGCAACTGTGGCGCCAGGCGCATGAACGGCGCCGCTAAAGCGGACAGACGAGGGATTTTGCCATATCGCACAGACGCTCTGACAGGGCGGGGTCATCCAAGATGCGGATGGCCCCGCCCGCTGCGATTACCTGGCTTAACAGCCAGCGCTCGGAGCCGTAGCGCACATTCACTGTTGAGCTGTCCGCCCCATTGGGTTCAATCGACATGATGCCGGGCCAGTCTAGGCGCTCTGCCAAGGCGCGCGGCATAAGAAGCTTCGCGCTCCGCTCCGCCTGGGCGAGGGAGTCATGGAGGGTCGCGGGTTCCGGTGCGTGGCGCACGACGGAGTCATCGGTCAAGACCAGGTCCTCGATTTTATCCATGCGGTAGGTACGCTGTTCGTCGACCGCGACATCCCAGGCAACCAGATACGTTTGGTCGCCGTTTGTTGTGATACGCAAGGGGTCGACCAAGCGCTCGCGCGCTTGCGTGTCATCCATCGAGCGATACGAGATGCGGCAGCGAACACCGTCCCGAATGGCGCAGCTCAGCTGCTGCCAGTGCGATCCGTGGGCGACGGTGTCAAAGACGCGTTGGTTGTAGCCGAGCTCTTTGGGAAGAAGTGCGCGCCGAATTCGAGCCGCTGCTTGGGGTTCGATCCCCAATGATTCAAGTTCATGGTTGAGCACAGCGCCCTCGGCGGCACTCAGACGCAGCGGTAGCACGCGCCCCGCATCACCGGTGAGGACCACGCACTCGCCGCGGTGTTCGCAGATAATACGTGCGCCCGATTCTCGGTCCGCAAGCGTCGAGACGATTTCGAGAACCTCGTCGAGCGATGCCCCCGTGATATCAAAGCGGCTGCAAAGCTCGTCTCGTGTCATGCCATTCTCGCCGGCGGCGTAGAGGGCCTCCATGATGTCGATGGCGCGCGAGAGTCTTTGCTCGCTGGTGAGTTTACGCACGGGCATGCTCATGTACCGTCCTTTCGATGAGGTGATTCCACGCCTGCTTGAGAGAATCGGGGGCGACGGGCCTCATGCCATCCATGGCATGGGCCATGCAAAACGAGGCTGCGGCCTCAAGGTCGCGCACGTCGACGGTCCAGGTCCAACCTGCTTCGGTGCGCATGAGTTCGCCTCGTCCGCGTGTGAGACCGCTGATCATATCGGCCTGCGCTTCACGCGCGAACGAGAACGTAGCCGCAACAGGCGGGCGGTCGGCAAAATCGAACTCAAAGAATAAGTAATCGTCGAGGTTGAAATCCGCAGGGATGGCGTAGGCTTTCGAAGGTCTCCAGGCGCGAATGATGCGGTCGCAGCGGAATGTTCTGATCTTGTCGGTGGCATTGTCGAGGCCGCAGAAGTATGCCACGCCCTCGCGCTCGAACATGCCGTAGACGCAAACGGTCCGTTCGCGTTGCTCGCCGCGTCCGTTTTGGTACAAAAAGCGCAGCGCGCAACGCTCGGCAAAGGCACTCCATACCGCATCGACGGCGGGAGAGCGGCGGATCGGTGCCTCTCCTGTCGCCGACATGCCGGTGAGGTAGGCAATCTTGGAGCGAATGTCGGCAAGCGGCGCGGCAAAGGTGGATGAGCCTGCCGCGAGTGTCTGGTCGATGGCATTGAGCAGGATGTCGGCATCGTCTGCGGTGATGAGACCGCCCGCGGCAAACGTGTGCTCGCGGTCGATCGTCCACGCGCTCTCCTCGGTTTCCTGCGCTCCGGCAGCACGAACCTCCCTGATAACGATGCCGCGTTCGAGCAGCTTATCGCGATCGCGGCGGAAC
>JAIJJM010000561.1 GCA_022728415.1 Collinsella sp.
TCCCAAGTCTCATCGGCACCTTCGGTGGCGGCATATTCGGGAATTCGTTTCTCGATCGTCACCAGGGACCCGATCATAGCCGTGCCATGCGTGTATTCCAATGTCACCGGAGCGGGAATCAGGGTGAGACACAGCGTTGCGGCATCGACTGTATATTCGAATGTGGGCACAGCTGTTCCTTTCATACTGTTTTTATTATTGTTCGTCCGCTAATGGCAGGCGACACGTGGTCGCGCCGCCATCAGCGGACGAATCGTTGGTGAGGTACGGCGGCATACGCTATTTCACGGCACCGGTCGTCACGCCCTTCATGATGTTACGCTGGATGAGCATGAAGAACACCACCACCGGCAGCGAGAAGATCACCGAAGCGGCCATCTGCCCGCCGAAATCGGTGCCCATGGTGGGTGTCGAGAAGGACGACAGCCATACCGGCAGCGTGTACTTCGACTGGTCCTTCATGAACGTATAGGCGATCATGTAGTCGTTCCAGGCGTTGATGAACGCGAACACCGAGGTCGAGACGATGCCGGGCGCGGCCAGCGGGAAGGTGATCTTCCACAGGATCTGCCAGTCGTTCGCGCCTTCCACGGCCGCGGATTCGAAGATGTCCTTCGGGATGTTCAGGAAGAACCCACGCATGTTCCAGATCGCGAACGGCAGCACCATGGCGATGTACGCCAAGATCAGACCGCTGTATTTGTTGAGCAGCCCGAGCTGGTTGTAGATGATGAACTGCGGGATGATGCCGCCGGAGGTCATCTGGATGGCCAGTACGAACACCATGATCGGCTTGCGGCCGCGGAAGCGGTACAGGGTCAGGGCCGCGCACGCGAAGAACGCGACGATGATCGACAGGACGATCGAGATGGCGGTCACGACCACGCTGTTCTTGAGGTTGGTCAGGAACGAGGTCTGGGTCACGGCAACGATGAAGTTGTCGAACGAGAGGTGCGTGGGCCAGAACACGGGGGTCGTGGTCATGATCTCATCGCGAGGCTTTACGGCGGTGATAATCATCCAGTAGACCGGGAAGAACCATACGACGCAGAACAGCAGGGCGAGGATAGTGGTGCCGGCGCGGCGCGCGATCTTGCCGGGGTTGGTTCGGCGGCGGGGCGCTGCGGCCTGCGATACGGCCTGTGCAGGACTTGCACTCATTGACGTACTCATAGGTCCTCTCCTGACTTGAGCAGGTAACGGATGTACACGGAGGTCAGCGCGAGCAGCACGATGGTCACGAGCACGGAGGCGGCCGAACCGGTGCCGATTTCGAAGCTGACGAACGCCTTCTTATAGGTGAAGATGCCGATGGTGGCGGTCGTGTCCTGTGGGCCGCCCTGCGAGATGAGCCAGATCTGGTTGAACACGTTGAAGTCCCAGATAATCGAGAGCATGGTGATGACCATGATGCTCGGGGAGATCAGCGGCACGACGATCTGCCAGTAGCAGCGCAGCTTGCTGCAGCCATCCAGCTGGGCGGCCTCGATGCAGGACTGGTCGACCTGGGTGGTGGCCGCGTACAGCGTGATGGCGATGTATGGCACGGCCTGCCAGACCACGAGCAGCCAGATCTCCAGAAATGCGAGCCAGGTGTTGTCGATCCAGGAGGTGTTGGTCATGTCGCCGAAGACGTGCAGCTGGGTGAGCAGCCAGTTGATGACGCCGTAACCGGGCTGGAACAGCCACTTCCAGACCACCGAGGATGCGACGTTCGGCATGGCCCACGCGAAGATGAGCACGAAGATGACCAGGTAGCGCATCACACCGCCGAGTTTGGTCATCAGCTGGGCGACTCCCATGCCGGCCAGCACGCTGCCGGCCACGAGGGCTGCGGTGAAGCCGAAGGTGCGTAGCAGGGCCGCATAGAAGGCCGGGTCGGTGAGTACGGATTGGTATTGCTTGAGGCCGACGAAGTCGAATTCGCCGGTGAACAGCGTGCGCTGGCTGAAATCCGTGAAGGACGTGAAGATCATGAATCCCAGCGGGATGACCACCAGTGCGATGATGACGATGCCGGCGGGCGTCAGCAGGAACGCCGGGGCGCGATTGCCGCGTTTCTTAGCCGGCCGTGAGGCCGGGGCCTCGCCGTGCGCGAGTTGCGTTGAGCTTGTCATGGTCCAACCTATCACTTGGCATACAGCTCGTTGGCGTGTTCGTCGAACTTCTTGGCGGAGGCCTCGGCCTTGCTGGTG
>JAIJJM010000562.1 GCA_022728415.1 Collinsella sp.
CTGGGATATCCTGCGCAACCACACCACCGCCTTCGTATCCTGCCCCGACTGGGTCACCGCTCGCGGCATGCGCACCCTGGGCGCTCCCGAGAAGGGCGACCCGCGCGTCATCTCCGGCGAGTCCGGCGCGGTGACCACCGGCCTGGTCGAGACCCTCATGCTCGATCCCGAGTACGCCGAGCTCAAGGAGCTCATCGGCCTGGACAAGACAAGCTCCGTGCTCTGCTTCTCCACCGAGGGTGACACTGATCCGGATCAGTACCGTCGCATCGTCTGGGAGGGCGAATATCCCACTTGCTAATCGTTGGGGCGGAGTAAATAGGTATCGCTCCGCCACCTCACAGGTAGATTCCTTCGTTTGAAAGGTTATGAACAATGGCTAAAGAACTCGATTTCGACGCTATCAAGGCTGCTGCTGAGTCCCATCGTGCTGATATGACTCGCTTCCTGCGCGCCATGATTTCTCATCCCTCTGAGTCTTGCGAGGAGGGTGAGGTTGTCGCTTGCATCAAGGCCGAGATGGAGAGCCTTGGCTATGACGAGGTCAAGGTCGACGGCCTGGGCAACGTCATGGGCTTTATAGGCGATGGCGACAAGATCATCGCCATCGACTCCCACATCGATACCGTCGGCATCGGCAACATCGAGAACTGGGATGCCGATCCCTATGAGGGCTACGAGACCGACGAGATCATCTACGGCCGCGGCGGCTCCGACCAGGAGGGCGGCATGGCTTCTGCTACCTACGCTGCCAAGATGATGAAGGACATGGGCCTCATCCCCGAGGGCTACAAGATCATGGTCGTCGGCACCGTCCAGGAAGAGGACTGCGACGGCATGTGCTGGCAGTACATCTACAACAAGGACGGCATTAAGCCCGAGTTCGTCATTTCCACCGAGCCCACCGACGGTGGCATCTATCGCGGTCACCGCGGCCGCATGGAGATCCGCGTCGACGTTCACGGCACCTCCTGCCACGGCTCCGCTCCCGACCGCGGCGACAACGCCATCTACAAGATGGCCGACATCATCGCCGACGTCCGCGCCCTCAACAACAACGGCTGCGACGAGTCGACCGACATCAAGGGCCTCGTCAAGATGCTCGACCCCAAGTACAACCCCGAGCACTTCGAGGACGCCCGCTTCCTGGGCCGCGGTACCTGCACCGTCAGCCAGATCTTCTACACCAGCCCCAGCCGCTGCGCCGTGGCCGACTCCTGCGCCATCTCCATCGATCGCCGCATGACCGCCGGCGAGACCTGGGAGTCCTGCCTGGACGAGATCCGCAACCTGCCGGCCGCCAAGAAGTACGGCGACGACGTGAAGGTCTCCATGTACATGTACGACCGTCCGTCCTGGACCGGCGAGGTCTACGAGACCGAGGCTTACTTCCCCACGTGGATTAACAAGGAGACCGCTCCGCACGTCAAGGCCCTCGTCGACGCCCACAAGGCCATGTTCGGTGACGAGCGCATCGGCTGCGAGCCCAGCATGGACAAGCGCACCGGTCGTCCGCTGTGCGACAAGTGGACCTTCTCCACGAACTGCGTTTCCATCCAGGGCCGCTACGGCATCCCCTGCGTCGGCTTTGGCCCGGGTGCCGAGTCTCAGGCTCACGCTCCCAACGAGGTCACCTACAAGGACGACCTGGTCACCGCTGCCGCCATGTACGTGGCTGCCCTGAACCTCTACGATCCGAGCCAGGCCGATGGCGACGCCACCGTGTTTCGCGCCGGTCTGACCAACAACAAGATCGATTAGTCCCATTCCTCGATTTTGTTGAGCCGGGGGCCGCTCGTGTCCCCGGCACTCCCCGTTGACTTGGGGCCCGCGGTCGTTATCTCCCATGCTTCCTCGACGGTGGCGGGTCCTCGTCATGGTGCTCTGCATGTGCTAGCCACACGCGCATGCCGGAGCACATCTACTCATTGCGATTGTTTCATCTTTAGAAAGGACATTTCCATGGACGCTAAGTTTACCGAGCTCGTCGAGCAGCTGAACGGCCTCGATTTTAAGGGTATGTACGGCAGCGACTTCCTGCACACCTGGGATAAGACCACCGATGAGCTCAAAGCGCTCTACATCGTTGCCGACGCCCTGCGCGAGCTGCGTGAGAACAACGTCTCTCCCAAGATCTTCGACTCGGGTCTGGCCGTCTCCCTGTTCCGCGACAACTCCACGCGTACCCGGTTCA
>JAIJJM010000563.1 GCA_022728415.1 Collinsella sp.
CGGGAGATGTCCACGCCGGTCATGGCGGCCACGAATGCGAATTCGGCGACCAGGTCACGGGCTGCGGTGCCGTCGATGGAGTTGTCGGTCACACGGGAGAAGCCGAGCTCGCGAGCCACCGCTTCCGGGTCAAGGCCGAGTGTATTGCCGGCCAGCGCGCCGGAGCCGTACGGAGAGGCATTGATGCGCTTGTCCCAATCAATCAGGCGCTGCACGTCGCGAATCAGCGGCCAAGCGTGAGCCATAAGCTGGTGAGCAAGCAGCACCGGCTGGGCATGCTGCATGTGCGTACGGCCCGGCATCACGGTGCGACCGGCCTTTTCGCTCTGCTCAATCAGGGCATTAACCAAGTCAAGCAGCAATCCGGCAATCACACGGGAGTGACGGCGCAGCCACATGCGAATCAGGCAAGCGATCTGGTCGTTGCGGGAACGGCCGGCACGCAACTTGCCGCCGAGCTCATCGCCGGCAATATCGATCAAGCCACGTTCGAGGGCAGTGGCCTCATCCTCATCGTCTTCGATAGGAGCAAAGGAACCGTCATCCACATGGCGCTGGAGAGTGTCGAGCGCATCTTCCATGCGCTGCAGCTCGTCGGCAGTCAGGAGTCCCGCACGGCCGAGAGCACGGGCGTGGGCACGGGAACCGGCGATATCGTCGTCGGCCAGACGCCAGTCGAACTGCGTGGACTTGGACAGTCGGGCCAGTTCCGGCGACGGGCCGGATGTAAAGCGACCACCCCACAGGGCCAGATGTTCGTTGTTCTCAGTCATGAAGGCTCCTTGAAACCATGGATTGCAAACAAATCAGACTGCTTGTCAGACTATCAGCGTTGGGCTACATACCGGTGGATTCAAGTTGTTCGTATTCCATGTCGGGAATATCAGACGCATTGCCAACTGTCCGCTCATTATAGAGATGCACTGATGCGGCACTATTGTGCAAAAGACCGCACAGATATATATTGAATATATACGCAAACGATATACAGGGAGCGCAACATGACATCAACATTAGTCAACGTTCGACTTGACGAAAACACCAAGAAGGGCATGAGTGAAGTATGCAGCGAACTTGGCATCAGCATGAGCGCCGCATTCAATATCTTTGCCAAAACCGTTGTCCGGGAACGCCGTATTCCATTCGAGGTAACCGCTGATCCGTTCTATTCGGCGGAAAACATGAGCAGGGTACGTCACGCCGCCGCGCAACTTGACGCAGGAAAAGGCACTGAACACCAACTGATTGAGAACTAATATGCTCTTAATTTGGACCGACGAAGCATGGGACGATTACCTGTATTGGCAGTCACAAGACAAAAAGACATTGAAACGCATCAATAAAATAATCAAGGATATCCAACGCAATGGCGCGTCAGACGGCATCGGCATGCCGGAACCTTTGCGCGGCAATCTCACCGGATACTGGTCACGTCGCATTGATGAAAAGAACCGCATCGTATACCGCATTACGGGTAACGACGTTCAAAACCTAGAAATAGCCGTCTGCCGAACTCATTACGGAGAGCACTAAACCGCAGGCCTTTCACTCCGCCGACGCTTGATGAGACCAGTGCGGCGTACGCATACGTGAGCGCCGCACCACCGCATATGCCAATATTTCGAATTAGGTTATTTCCCCAATCTCTGACATATTCAGATAAGCCTTGGGATAAGGGGCTGCGGGCGTTTTCTTGGATGATCACGCGGCCGTTCCCTGGCTCTGACGGTATTGTACCGGGCTCATCCAACCGGGCGACCGTTTGATGCGCCCGTGGTCGTGCCAGCGGATGCAGTCGCCGACCGGGACGAGCGTCTCGCCGCGGGGTCGTTCCTCCCAATGCCAGGGATGGACGGATTCCGTCTTCATCCTGCCGAAGAACCCCTCTGCGGCGGCGTTGTCCGGGGAACGGCCCTTCGCGCCCGTCGACCGCACCGGGCCGTGCCGTTCCATGAGGTCCGGCCATCCGGGGCACCGGCAGTTGGCAAGCCGCGGTCGGAATGCACCAAGGGCTTCGCCCCCTCCGGCAGCGTCTCCGCGGCCTTGACGAGCATCCCGTCGGCGAGCCCGGCGTCGGGACCGGAACCGGCGGTGCACGCGACGATCCCGCCGTCATGGCAGTCGACCGGCGGCGAGAGGCACGCCCTTCCCGTCCCCGGCCTTGATATCCCGGGTGATGTCCGCGGGCCG
>JAIJJM010000564.1 GCA_022728415.1 Collinsella sp.
CGCCGGAGATCTCCGGCGCGGCCCGCTTAGTATCGCGCTTAGATTCGCAAGGTTGCGGCAGCCAGTGGCCTACTTTGCGTCGTAGGCCTCGGCATCCCACCAGTCGAGCTGGGCGATGTTGTCGCGGATGTGCTGGCAGCTCTTGTGGAAGCCCTCGAGCTCGTGCTCGGAAAGGTCCAGCGTATAGACCTCCTCGACGCCCTCGGCACCGATCACGCACGGCAGGGAGGTGAAGATGCCCTCCTCGCCATACTGGCCGGTCATGAGCGTGGAGGCGGAAAGCACGGCGTGCTCGTTGTGCAGCACGGCGGCGCAGACACGCGCGGCGGAGTTGGCGACGGCGTACTCGGTGCACTGCTTGCCCTGGTAGGTTACGTAGCCGCCCTTGCGTGCAAGCTCCTCGACCTCCATGTGGTCAAAGGCGTACTTGTCGGGGTTCTCGGCCTGGAGCTCGTTGAGGCTCTTGCCGGCGATGGTCGCGGCCTTAAAGGCGGCCAGCTGGCTAAAGCCGTGCTCGCCGATCATGTAGGCGTCGATGGACTTGGGGCTCACGCCGACCTTCTTGGAGATCTCGGTGCGCAGGCGGGCGGAGTCCAGGCCGCAGCCCGAGCCGATAATCTTCTTGGGATCATAGCCGGTCAGATGCCACAGCTCGGTGCACACAACGTCGCAGGGGTTGGATATGCTCACAAAGATGCCGTCGAAGCCGGCGTCGACGATGCGTTTGGCAAAGGTGCGGGCGGCGTCGGTGGTAAAGAACAGCTCACCGTCGCGGTTGCCGGCGGCCAGCGCGACCTTGCCGGCGGCGTTGACGATGACGTCGCAGCAGGCTAGCTCCTCGTAGTGGTCGTAGCAGTTGACGATCTTGGTGTTGTACGGGACAAACGAAAGGGAGTCGCGCAGGTCCTGGACCTCGGACGTCACCTTGGCCTCGTTGATATCGCACAGGTATAGCTCGTCGGCAATGCCCTGCATCAGCAGGCTGTTGGCGACATGTGCTCCTACGTGGCCCTGGCCGACCACACCGATCTTACGCGTCTGGTACATATGAGTATCCTTTCGGCCGAGTTTTTCGCGTCGAACCATTGTAGCGTCCTGCTGTCACTTTGCTAGGCTAAAGCGAAGTAGATTTTTTGGATATGCCTTAATCTCTACTTTTGGAGTGATTTGGGCCGCCGACGGCATCGCTGGGCGATGTGCTCGCGCGGATAGGGCTGCTCGTTGTACCATAGCTGCAACTGACTCGTAAGGAGCATCCATGCCCATTCGCATTCCCGACGCCCTCCCTGCCGCCGCGCAGCTCGAGAGCGAGAACATCTTTGTCATGACCGAGTACCGCGCACTGCATCAGGACATCCGTCCACTGCGCGTGCTCATCCTCAACCTCATGCCCACCAAGATCGCCACCGAGACGCAGATCATGCGCAAGCTCTCCAACACGCCGGTGCAGGTGGAGGTGGATCTGCTGCGAACCAAGACGCACGAGGCCACGCACGTGAGTGCCGGCCACCTGGAGACGTTCTACCGCACGTTCGACGACATCCGCGACATCCACTACGACGGCCTGATTATCACGGGCGCGCCGGTGGAGCAGATGCCGTTCGAGGAGGTCGACTACTGGCCCGAACTCTGCCAAATAATGGACTGGTCTACCACGCACGTACACTCCACGCTGCACATTTGCTGGGGCGCGCAGGCCGGCTTGTACCATCATTACGGTATCCAGAAGTATGACCTGCCGGCAAAGGCGAGCGGCGTGTTCGAGCATTATCTGGTGAAGCCGCAAAGCCCGCTGGTCCGCGGTTTCGATGACCGTTTCTATGCCGTGCACTCGCGCAACACCGATGTGCGCCGCGAGGACGTGGAGGCCGAGCCGCAGCTTGAGGTCGTGGCCGTGTCCGACGAGGTGGGCCTGTACATCGTCAAGTCGACCGACAGCCGCCGCTTCTTTGTCTTTGGCCATCCCGAGTACGATACCGACACGCTGCGCCTGGAGTACGAGCGCGACGTGAAGCGCGGCCTCAACCCCCAGGTGCCGGCGCATTACTTCCCGGGCGACGACCCCACCGCCGAGCCGCGCAACGTCTGGCGCAGCCAGGCTCAGCTGCTCTACACCAACTGGCTTAACTACTACGTCTACCAGACCACGCCCTACGACCTGGCCCGCGCCGGCGAGGAGCACTAGGCT
>JAIJJM010000565.1 GCA_022728415.1 Collinsella sp.
CCATCCGTCATCTCGTCGATTCGGCTGGGACTGCTGCCCACCACCGCTTCGCTGGCCTCCAGCGGCATTGTGACCATCCCGGGCATGATGGCGGGCCAGGTGATAGCCGGCGGAGATCCGCTGAACGCCGCCAAATACCAGTTCGTGGTCTTCGGTGCCATCGCCGCGCTGACCTTGCTGGCCGACGGTCTGATCATGGCCATGGTCTATCGCACCTGCTTCACTACCGACGACCAATATCAGACGCCTAAAGCACGATAGCCTCAGTATCGATCTCGGGCCAAGCCTCAGGCGATGGTGACCGGCGTGCCTTCCGGAATTTGGTTGTAGAACCATTCGGCATCGGCCACAGTGAGTCGCACGCAACCATGTGAGGCCGGCTGACCGAGCTTGTTGCCTTCCTCTTCCATATACTCGCCGGAGTTCGCCCCGGTCGGCACCGAGTGGAAGAGGAACGGGCCGTTGAATCGCACCCAATAATCAGCACCCATGCCTTCTGCGGGATTGTAGAAGTGATCGCCTCTCATCCCGATAACATAGTTGCCGCGCGGGGTCGTATCGTTGAGCCCGGTGCTGGCGATCATCGTGTAGATGGTCTCACCGCCGGATTGCACATACACTTCCTGCTTGGCGATACTGACTTTCACGCTGAGATCGGAGTATTGCGACAAATCAGGCTGCTTGCCGGTGGGATTCGTCCATCGCGCACGTTGCGCTTCCTTGTCACGCTGCTCCTGAATCGCCTGGTTAAAGACCGGTACCTGCTGGCGGTCCAAGGATGAGGCCGATGCAGACACTCGCGATGCCGACTGTTGCGCGGATTGACTCACCTTCTGCGCCTGCCCCTGAACCTCTGCCTGCCCCTGTGCGACCGACTCACCGCGGGGCCACACCCGTTGGGCGTCAATCGTCGAGAAGACGGCAAGAACGCAGCACAACAATGCGCATACCGCAACCACAATGCGCCGTACAACGTAAATTCGTTGACGACGAATCCTCATCCGTGCTCGACGCCGCTCAGTCATGTCTTCCTTCTCGTTGCAAAGACTTTTGCCGTAAGTATTGTAGCCGCTTTTACGATACGTCGCGTACCAATATCACGCGCGCTATTCCGCTGTCACTATTCCTATTCCGTTGCCGTCCACTTACGTCTCAGCAACATCCACAGGCCGATGATCACGGCCACCACGCCGAGCCCGATGCCGAACAGTCCCGAGGATTGCGCCGCGTGCGCGGTTCCCTGGGATTCCAACAGCACGTCCTGCGTGACCACCAGCGACAGCATCGCATCGAGAAGGTCACGAATTTGACCGACGAATCGATGGGGTTGTGCGTCTTATGCGAAATCACCATACCGCGAATCGCAATCAAGAAGAACCCGCAACTTACGCAGCAGACGGTCAATCGCCTTAAGGAGGCGTTCTGGAAGCTGTATGAAACCAAGCCGATCGAGAAGATCTCGGTGCGTCAGATCACCGAACTCGCCGGCTACAATCACGCCACGTTCTACCTGTATTTCTCGTCCGTGCGCGACGTGCGTGACCAGATCGAAGACGACCTCATCGCCCAGCGAGACCTCATATTGAAGCAGTGCATGCATGACGGCACACTGGAAATAGGCCAAGTCATCTCGTCTCTGGCGACCATGCTCATGCCATATGGCCATGTGCTCCTTGGCCCGAACGGGGACCCGGCGTTCATCGTGCGCGCCGAGGAAACCGCCTGGCCATTCCTGCAACCAATTCTGTTCCCCAGCATCGCACCGCATATGCAAATGCCATCGCAATCGGAAGCAGCGCAGCAGCCAGCGGCATCACCGCAAGCCCAGTAGCGAGGTCAACCCACAGCTGGCGGCGCGGGAAACAGGTCGCGCCGCCCAGTACACGAATCCGGCGAGCTTCTACCGAGTCGCGAGGAAGAAGAAACGCGGGAAGGGGAAGATGATGCTGCCGTCCGACTGTGTGGGGTATTCCTCGCGGACTTGGGAGAACACTTCGGCCTCGAACTTCTTGCGGCCGGCGTCGTCAAGCGCCTGCAGATACGGACGCATGCCGGTGCCGCGATACCAGTCCATAATCGCCTCATGCGAGGGCAGCGTGTGCTCCCGTTTGAATCGCAGATACTGTTCCGAATCCCGGGTAACCATGCTCCCCACGCTAATCAGCCGTTCAC
The DNA here is from genome assembly GCA_022728415.1 of Collinsella sp. The sequence goes on from JAIJJM010000565.1 coordinate 2,173, forward strand.
ATATCGGCCGATATT
>JAIJJM010000566.1 GCA_022728415.1 Collinsella sp.
TATTTCCGTTTAAAATGAAGATACGGCGCGATGATACGCGTCGGGTTGTCTCTCTGTTGATACAGAGATACTAGATGTAGTTGAAAAAAGATTCAACCATACAAGATATGGGAATTTTAGATTGATTACGCCACCGATGAATGGCTCAACGGGGTAGGGGATTTTGTGTTTTTTTGCCGGGCGAATACCCGGCATCAAGAAGTTACATCCGCATGGAAACGGCCAGACGGTTAAAACAATTCATCAGCCCGATGGCAAACGTTAAGTCGCTGATCTCTGCTGCGCTGAAATGCTCAAGCAAAGGCTGATAAACCTCGTCTTCCGCATGGGTTCTGGCAATTTCGGTTACCGATTCCGCCCATGCCAGCGCCGCCCGCTCGCGTTCATCAAAATGATGGCTTACGCGCCAACCTGCCAGGGCGTCCAGTTTGTGCTGTGGCACGCCGGATTTGCGCAATGCTTTGCTGTGCATCTCCAGACAAAATGCGCAGCCGTTGATTTGCGAGACGCGCAAATAAACTAACTCCATCAACGTGGTATCCAGCGTGCTATTTTCCAGTGCCGTTTTGGCCTGCACTAGTGCGTTATACACTGCCGGGCTAAGTTCGTAGTAAGGCTGACGTAATGTAGTCATACAGTTTCTCCTCTTATTAACGCCCGCAATGTAGCACTATAATGGACTGCTAAAGAGAGCCATAAATTACCTAAAAAAGCAGACCATATGCCGCGCTATCAGGATATCGCCCGTCAGTTAAAAACGGCTATTGAGCAAGGGGAACTGAAACCCGGCGCAAGGCTGCCTTCAAGTCGTACCTGGTCGCAGGAGCTGGGGGTGTCTCGATCCACTGTCGAAAATGCGTATGCTGAGCTGGTGGCGCAAGGATGGCTGATCAGGCGGGGACAGGCTGGCACATTTGTCAGTGAGCGGATATATCCGCAACAATCTACTGTACAAGTTGTAGCTTTTGCCGGTGAAAGTCAGCAACCGTTGCCATTTCAAATGGGATTACCCGCACTCGATCTCTTTCCGCGAGAGCTGTGGGCGCGGGTGATGGGGCGTCGCCTTCGTACCCAGACGCGCTTTGATTTGGCGTTAGGCGATGTCTGCGGTGAGGTGGCGTTGCGCGAGGCAATAGTTGATTACTTACGCGTTTCACGTGGGATTGATTGTCAGCCAGAGCAGGTCTTTATCACTCACGGTTATGCGGCCTCAATAGCTTTAATTCTGCACGCGCTGGCGAAACCGGGAAACGGGATGTGGATAGAAGATCCCGGCTTTCCACTGATTCGCCCGATTGTCACTCGCCATGATGTGGAAATTTTGCCTGTGCCGGTTGATGACAATGGACTGGATATCACAAGCGGAATACAAAATTATCCTGATGCGCGTTTTGCCCTGATAACACCAGCACACCAAAGTCCGCTGGGTGTGGCGCTCTCTTTAGCGCGCAGGCATCAGATACTGGAATGGGCAGATCGTAGTCAGGCATGGATTATTGAAGATGATTATGACAGTGAGTTTCGCTATCACGGTAAGCCGTTACCGGCGTTAAAAAGTCTCGACGCACCGCAGCGGGTAATTTATGCCGGAACATTCAGCAAAGCGCTATTTCCTGCATTGCGCTGTGCGTGGCTGGTGTTGCCAGTGAAGCAAATTGCACAATTCCGCCACCAGGCGTCACTGGCTCCATGTGCGGTACCTGTTCTATGGCAGAACACACTGGCAGACTTTCTTCGCGAGGGGCATTTCTGGCGGCATCTGAAGAAAATGCGTCAGCATTATGCTCAACGTCGGCAATGGATTGAGCAAGCGTTGACGCAGCAAGGATTTCAGGTTGTGCCGCAGAAAGGTGGTATCCAGATGGTGATCAGAATGATAGGCGATGATATTGCCCATGCGCGTAAAGCCAATGCTGCAGGCCTTGCTGTGCAGGCACTTAGCGACTGGCGTATCCGTTCAAGTGGGGAAGGTGGATTACTGCTCTCGTTTACTAATATCGTTAACGAAGGTATGGCGCGACAGGTTGCACAACAATTACGTAAAGCCTTAAGCTAAAAAACCCCGAAGCCAGGCTTCGGGGTTAAAGACGCGTATTTATTATCATTTTTGCACTACGATTTGCGCATGCTTAACAGTGCGCCGATAAAAATACCTACCGCAGCTGCTGTACCCACGCTACAC
>JAIJJM010000567.1 GCA_022728415.1 Collinsella sp.
GTTTACCACCTCGGCCATTGCCAGCGTAACGCTTGATGAAAGCGGAAACGGCACATTCAACTGGCAGATGAGCCCGTGTAATCTGAAGATGGCAAAAGCGATTTAATACGCATGCACAAGGCCCGCTGGTGTAATCTATCGGGCCTTTATTTTTTTCTGGCAATGTTGAATTTATGCAATCTTATTGTACTAACAATGATCCGCTTGTGATCGAATGGTCTTTATTTTATACGGCATGACGCTTTTATTTGTAAAAATTTACATATTGAAAGAGAATTTACTTTTATTCATAAATTATTTTTCTGGAAGCATTTTTAGGTAAATAATGACTAAAGTGAAAAATATTATTGGGTCTTGATTTTATATTAATTATAGTGTTTTAATATTATATCGTTGCGAAATTAATATCACAAGATAGTCATTGCCATGTGATTGTTTTTGACTTTGATTTATTCACTGAATTTTTGCATTTGCCGTTTTTTGAACTCATTCTTCATAACTGAGATGAAAAATTTCAGTAATTATTATCCCCGTCCATTAATTAAGTATTTCTAACTTTGAATGTTAGAAAATTTAAATTGCATCAGTCATATTAAAATATCAACATGTTCGGCACGCCAAAGAATATTATATCAAGGAACCTGTTTTTTCAGGAGCTGAAAATCTGTTCATTGGCTGCTTAAAAGTCGCTGTAAAAATTGAAGAAGCTCTACGTCAATATTTCAGTTGGCTTATATTCTAATTATTTATGATTTAAGGACAAATAATGAGTAAGTTTGTAAAAGCAGCAGTTGCCACGGCAATGCTCATGGGGGCGCTGACTTCAGCATCAGTCGTTGCCGCAGGGAACAACGGTACAGTGAGATTTTACGGCACAATTGAAGACTCCCCGTGCTCAATTGTTCCTGACGATCATAAACTGGAAGTGGATATGGGCAGCATCGGTACGGGTTCTTTAACCGGCGGCAAAACAACCACACCAAAAGATTTCCAGATTCGTTTACAGGACTGTAATTTCAATACAGAAACGACAATGGCTACCACATTCACCGGTAATCCGTACTCCACTAACGCAGATAACTATTCTCTGTCTAACATGGATAATGGAACTGAAATTCCAAACGTTAGCCTGGTTATCGGTGACCAGCACGGTACAGGTTATGCACTGGGAGCAGAGATTAAGCAACCTATCGTGAAGGACAGTTCAACGGGAAAAGGCAAGCCTAAACAAACTCTGAACTTTAAAGCATGGTTAGTGGGTGAAACGGATGCTGTAACACCAACACCGGCACCGTTTGAAACGCTGACGACGTTCCAGATCACGTATCTCTAATGTATTTCCCCCATAGCTGCAAAGTTATGGGGTTTATAACTACCAAATAACTAAATTATAAAAAATCATGGATGGATACGCCGATGCCAGAACATTCTTTTCTCCGTTTACGGGGGCTTTCGTGGTGGATTGCTCTGGCAATTTCTGGAAGTCCATTTAATGCCCTGGCAGACGATACCATTCAGTTTGATGGCCGATTTCTTGATTTAAAAGGCAATACCAAAATTGATTTGGGCCGTTTTTCGCAAAAAGGCTATGTAGAACCGGGAAAATATAACTTACGCGTTCATGTAAATAATCAGCCGTTACCTGACGACTACGATATCTACTGGTACGCAACTGAAAACGATCCGAATAAATCATATGCCTGCTTATCGCCAGAGCTGGTTGCCCAGTTTGATCTGAAGGAAGATATTGCAAAGAATTTGCAATGGATCCGCGATGGTCAGTGTCTGAATACGGCACTTTTAGCAGGTACAGAAATTAGCGGCGATTTAGGCCAGTCTGCACTCCTTGTTTCTGTACCGCAGGCTTATCTGGAATATACCGACAGCGAGTGGGATCCGCCTTCGCGCTGGGATGACGGTATCCCTGGGCTTATTGCCGATTACAGTATCAACGCGCAAACCCGACATGAAAATGGGGGTGATGACACTAACGACATCAGCGGTAATGGTACGGTCGGCGTTAACGTTGGGCCGTGGCGCTTACGAGCTGACTGGCAGAGCGATTATCAGCATACCCGCAGTAACGATGACGGCGACACTGACGATAGCGGTACGCAAAAAAACTGGGAGTGGAGTCGTTACTACGCCTGGCGCGCCTTGCCGTCATTAAAAGCCAAACT
>JAIJJM010000568.1 GCA_022728415.1 Collinsella sp.
ATTATTAAGATATTTATATCTATAGAAAGGTATTAAAAGATGAAGTTCACCGTCAGCCAGAGCTCGCTTACGCAAGCCATCGGCGTCGTTATGAAAGGCGTCGCTTCGGCATCCACCCTTCCCATTCTGTCGGGCGTGCTCGTCAAGGCACAAGACGGCATCTTGGAATTCCAGACCTCAAACTACACCATCTCGATTCGTCACCGCATCGCGGCGCATGTCGAAGAGGAGGGCGAGATGGTGATTCCCTGCAAGATGCTCTCCAACATCACCAAGACCCTTCCCGATGCCCCGGTCACCTTTGAGCTGTCCGAGCGTCAGGTTTTGATTGGCTGCGAGAAGAGCTCTTTCCGCCTCAACACGCTCGATGCCAACGACTTTCCCGAGTTCCCGGCATACGCCATCGAGAGCGCCGTCGAGCTGCCGACCGATATCCTGTCCGAAATGGTAAGCCGCGTATGGCGCGTCACCTCGACTGACAAGGCCCGCCCCATCCTGGGTGGCGTGCACATGAAGGTCGAGAACAACACCGTGCGCCTGGTCGCGACCGACTCCTTCCGCCTGGCCGTGTGCGATACGCAGGTCGAGACCTCGACGCTTGAGGGCTCTTTTGAGCTCAATGTGCCTGCCGACGCCTTCAACGACGCGCTGAACATCATGGCCAGCCAGGCGACCATCATGATTGGCGCCACCGACACCCAGGTTGTCTTTGAGGCCGGCAACACCACCTACGTGTCGCGCCGCATCGAGGGCGTGTATCCCAATTACAAGCAGCTCATCCCCGATTCGTGCGTGACGAGCGTCAAGATCGACGTAGCCGCCTTTAACGCCGCCCTTAAGCGTGTGGCCGTTATCGCGAGCGCCAACCCCGCTGTCAAGTTCGAGATCGATGTCGAGAACGGGCAGATGGGCCTGTCCTCCATTTCCAATGACCAGGACCTCGCTCAGGAGACGATCGATGTCGAGGCCGAGGGCGGGTCGGGCACCATCGCCTTCAACTACCACTATATCTTTGGCTGCCTCAATGCCCTGTCCAAGGAGAAGGAGATCACGCTGGAGCTCAAGAGCTATTCGCAGGCTGGCATCTTCAAGTCCTATGACAAGATCAACTACCTGTACCTGGTCATGCCGGTGCGCATCTAGCACTGCCCATGACCATGTACGCACGCGATCTTTCCGTTGCGCGCTATCGCAGCTTCGACAGCTACCGTCTTGCCCTGAGCGACGGTGTGACCGTGCTCGCGGGCCCCAACGCGGCGGGAAAGACCAACCTCATAGAGGCGCTGCAGCTGCTGACGAGTGGCGCCTCGTTTAGGCATCCGACCGCAGCCGAGCTCGTGCACGACGGCGCGGGCTCATGCAAGGTCGAGCTGAGGCTCGAAGGTGATGGGCGCGTACTGGACATGGGGCTGAGCGTGGAAGACGGCAAGCGTTCGTTTAGCCGCAACGGTAAGCGTTGCGCCGCGTCCGGTGTGCGCGGGGTGCTGCCGAGCGTTCTGTTTTGCCCGGACCACCTGGATATGGTCAAGCGGGGTGCCATCGAGCGCCGTACCGCACTTGATGACTTCGGCGTTCAGCTGAGCGCCCGCTATGCCGATTTGGCTAGTGCCTACGGGCGCTGCGTGAGCCAGCGCAATGCCCTGCTCAAGGAGACCTGGTGCTGCCGCGAGATGCTCGGCGCCTGGAACGAATCGCTCGCCCGCGCCGGTTCGGCCCTGCTCGTGCATCGTCTAGCCCTGCTCGACCGGCTGTCGGGCCATGTGTGCGACGCTTATGGCCGCGTGGCATCTGGCGAGCCCGCCGGTGTGTCCTATGTGTCCACGCTTGGCGACCTGCCTCGCATCGAGGATCGCGGCGAGCTCAGGGGCTGGGCGTATGAGCACATGCTCTCGGCGCTCGACGAGCGCGCCGACGAGGAGATCCGCCGCGGCGTGACGCTCGTGGGTCCGCATCGCGACGAGATTGAGTTTTCCGTCGCGGGCCGATCGGCCCGTTCATTTGCCAGCCAGGGCCAGCAGCGAACGCTGGTGCTTGCCTGGAAGGTGGCAGAAGTGGCCGTGGCGCGCGATATCCTGGGCACCGCGCCGCTGCTGCTTTTGGACGACGTGATGAGCGAGCTCGACGCCGGGCGGCGAGGCGCTTTTCTGCAGCTGATCGGTGATGATATCCAGACAGTCATA
>JAIJJM010000569.1 GCA_022728415.1 Collinsella sp.
GATAATCCTCATTTTCGAGGATGAGACCTTGGCTCATGGCGAGACTCTCCGTAACCTAACGAATACCCGCTCAAATGGACGGGAACAACAGTCCGGGGAGCAGAGCAAAGAGAGGAAACTGTCGGAGCTAGCCCCCCCAGCGATAAGGAGGTGCAACATGGACGTTGAGATCGAACGCGCCGAGACCGTCGAAGCGACTTCTTGGTGGATCCTCTTCTGAAAGTAGCTCTATTTCCGTGATGGTAGATTACTGATTGTTTTAACTTTGGATAGGCCTCTATTCTTTAGCAAACCCTCTAACAATGGTGAATATCTTTTATCGTTCATATTCAGATTATTTGGATATGCAATGGATTTATTCATAATATGGCAATGGCCCATTGCTTTGACTATTGGCTTACTTGAAGTGTAAACGATAGGAAGGTGGAAATGGAGCAATACTGTAGTTTATCCGTGCGAGATTTAAATAAGCGGTTCGGGAGATTCTCTTCCGACGTATGGGCGCTGCGGGATGTCAGTTTTTCATTGCCCAAAGGGACACTTACAGGAGTTCTCGGACATAATGGTGCAGGTAAGACCACGTTACTCGGGTCGCTTTGCGGATCAGTGAAACCGACTTCTGGAACCATACTTTTTTCCGGAAGAGAAATATCCCATGCAGCCGAGCTGAGACGTCTATGCGCGTATATGCCGCAGCCACATGTCCCTTTGCGCGGGGTCACTCCTGTCGAGGCTTTATGCTGCGCAGCCGGCATGCGTGGCATATCTCGTCGTCGTGCGGTTCGCCTAACGAATGACTTCTTGGGTCGTCTGGACATTGAGCAATATTCGCATGTCGCAGGAGAGAATCTATCTGGTGGCTGCAGACGCCTAGTCTCTTTGGGGATGGCTCTCGTTCAGGAGGCTTCCGTAATACTGCTGGACGAACCGACCAACGATGTGGATCCGATTCGTCGAAGCAGAGTATGGAAAATACTCCGGCAGGAAGCCGACCAAGGCAAAACAATACTTGTAGTGACTCACAATCTAGATGAGATAGGTTCGGTGGCCGACAATTTGTTGATCTTCGACTGCGGTCGCCTCGTATGTAATGCGTCACCACGCCAACTCACTTCTATTGACGAACTTATACGGATCGAAGTCAACACTGCGGATCCCTCTTTGGTTTTGACGGAATTAGCTGCAACTCCGGTACTGGCTGAGGACGGTCGGCTACGCTATGTCTGCTCGTCGGAACAAGCCAAAATGCTACTGAGCCGGCTGAACATGCTGATGGGCGATGAGCCAGAACTGTCGTTCTCGGTGCAACACGGCACGTTGCGCGAAGCATATGAAAGGATAATCGACGTCCGATGATAAGTGAGAGTGGACTGAATAAATCGCGGCTTATATGCGGTGCGCGAATGCTCACATCTCTATTAAAATGGAGCTTTGTACGGCATAGATATCTATTTATCGCTTTCACCATGGTACAGACAGTATTTGCGCTAGCAATCGTATACGGTCTTACTCTGATGATGGGAAGTCTCACCACCAGTCAGGCTGAGCAACTCTCTGCAGGTGTATGGCAGCTTGGTCTGGTGGCGGTGGGGTGCACTATTGCTCCGCAGCTATTATCGGAATCCATTTCCGAAGGATTACTTGAATATCAGCGTAATTTGCCGGTACCGAGGATTTGTCTCCTGATAGCTGACTTCATTATCTGGATTGCGGTGTCCATTCCGGGTGTCGTTGCCGGATTCGTTGCTTCAACAATGAAATTTGGACTCATACAGATGGCGACCTCAAATTTAGTCATGATGTTACTTCTCTGTGCATTGGGGAACCTGTCATTGGGGTACATGTTGGCTATATGGCTACCTTGCGGTGGAGTAACGGTTGTCGGTCAGCTAATCATGCTAGCAACAATGCTGTTCGCACCGATTCTATACCCATCCGACAAATTACCATCAATAATTCTTACCATTCATGATTGGATGCCCTTCGTACCGATGCACCGAATGCTCACCGATGCCGCATTCCCCGGTAGCAACATAAGCCATTCGATTGATTTATTCGTAGTCTTCGCATGGTGTCTTACCGGCGTGGCCGGTTGCCTTGCGGGATTATCCAAAAGGAGATGAAATGAAATCACTGTCGGCAACTCTCTACTGCAACAGGGTGTCGA
>JAIJJM010000570.1 GCA_022728415.1 Collinsella sp.
ACGAGCTTGCCCGCGTGCACGACTCGCTTGACGCGCTTTCGGCCCAGACGGCCATGGCCACGGCTCCGGCTCCCGCGATGGACGCTCCTGCTGTCGACCCGCTCGATCCCACGGGTGCGACCGGTCAGTTTATGCCCGACCCCTCTGACACCGGCTTCTTTACGCTGTCCGAGTCCGAGATGGTCCAGCAGGACCGCAAGCAGGCCAAGGTCCGTCGTCGCCACCGCCACACGGGTCTTAAGATCTTCCTGGTGCTGCTTCTGCTCATCGTGATCGCTGCCGGTGGTCTTGGCTATGCTTATACGCGCGGTATGGGCTACCCTTCGCAGGAGTCCGTCATCAGCGACCTGTTCCAGGCTGCCGGTGACGGCGATACCGCCAAGGCCGAGTCCTGCCTGGCCTCGAGCCTATCCGAGGACGCCAAGTCGATGATCATCTCCTCGATTCCGCAGGGCGCCACCGTCTCGATCGAGGGCATGGATCAGTCCATGACCGAGACCACCGCCAAGGTGAAGGCTTCGCTGTCCAAAGGCGGCGAGCAGGAGTACACGGTTAAATTCGTGCGCTCCGACAACCATATCGGTTGGGCCGTTTCCTCCTTCGATATCGATTTCCCGGCCGCTGACAAGCAGTAGTGACCTTATGAGATTTGGCTCTGCCCGGCGCTTCACCGCAAGTGAGGTGCCGGGCTTGCGCTAGTATGATGGGCTAGTAGTCTTCCAGCAATCATCCAACACATCAGGAGTTGCGTTGTTTTCTTTGATGGATATGTTCTTCGGTAGCTATGCGGGCGATCTCGCTATCGACCTCGGTACCGCCAATACGCTCGTCTCCGTGCGCGGCAAGGGCATCGTCATCCGCGAGCCCTCCGTTGTCGCTATCGACAAGAACGACGAGCGCATCCTGGCAGTCGGCATCGAGGCCAAGCGTATGCTCGGCCGCACGCCCGGCAACATCGTGGCCGTTCGCCCCCTTAAGGACGGCGTCATCGCCGACTTCGATGTCACCGAGGCCATGCTTCGGTACTTTATCGACAAGGCTTCCGAGAAGCGCTATCCGTGGACTCCGCGTCCGCGCGTCGTCGTCTGCGTTCCCTCCGGCGTCACGTCGGTCGAGAAGCGAGCCGTCTTTGAGGCTACGATCCAGGCCGGCGCTCGCCAGGCCTACCTGATCGAGGAGCCCATGGCGGCTGCCATCGGAGCCGACCTACCCGTCGAGGAGCCCACGGGCTCCATGGTCATCGATATCGGCGGCGGCACCACCGAGGTCGCCGTTATCGCTATGGGCGGTATTGTCGTGTCGCAGTCCATCCGCATTGCCGGCGACGAGTTCGACCAGGCTATCCTCACCCATGTTCGCGATGCCTACAACCTGGCTATCGGCGAGCGCACGGCCGAGGACATCAAGATCAAGGTCGGCTCCGCCGTGCCACTCAAGGATGAGCTCGACGTCGAGGTCAACGGACGCGACGTTATCACGGGCCTGCCCAAGACCGTGCGTATCGAGAGCGAGGAGATACGTCGCGCGCTCAACAAGCCGCTCGACGAGATGGCCAAGGCCGTCAAGGACGCTCTGGACGCCACGCCGCCCGATCTTGCCTCGGACCTTATGTACTACGGCATTCTGCTGACCGGCGGCGGTGCGCTGTTGCGCGGCCTCGACGTGCGCCTGCGCGACGAGACCGGCGTTTCGGTCAACGTCAGCCCCACGGCGCTCGATAACGTCGTCAACGGTTGCGCCCGCGTGCTCGAGGCCAACGCCTTTGACGGTGGCTTCGTCCAGACCAATGCTTAATTTCCAAAAGGTGGATTCCATTTGGCACGATCTTCGGGTTTCTCTCCAAATCTGAATACCAAGCGACAATCAACGGGTATGCGCCCGTTGATTGTTTTCAGCCTGATTTCGGTGTTGCTGCTCACGTTTTATATCCGTGAGGGCGAGGCCGGGCCGATTCATGCCGTGCGCTCGGGTGTGACGACGATTACCTCGCCGGTGCGCTTTGTGGGCTCGGCCGCGGCGGCTCCCTTCAACGCGATCGGCAACGTGTTCTCCAACCTCACGGCTTCGCAGGAGTCGCTCGATGACCTCAAGAAGCAAAACGAGGTGCTGACCTCTAAGGTCGCCGAGCTTTCCGAGGCTCAAAAGACTGCCGAGCGCCTGGAG
>JAIJJM010000571.1 GCA_022728415.1 Collinsella sp.
GGCCCTCGGCTACCAGCACATGGGCAATACCCAGCAGCAACGCCAGATCGCATCCGGGACGCACGCGCAGCCAGCGGTCGGCAAGCGCGGCCGAGCCGCTGCGCCGGGGGTCAACCACGATGATCTTCGCCCCGCGCCGGCGCGCATCGTTGAGCGCATCAACGGCCCCCATTGTCGACGAATCGACAATGGAACGTCCCAAATACATGATGCAATCGGTATGTGACAGGTCGGAGGCGGGGCTGTAGCCCAGGCTGTGCTCCCAACCGGTAAGCCGGCTTACCTCGCAAGCGCCATCGGCACCGTACACGTTGGGCGAACCCAGCGCATGCATAAGGCGATACGCCCAGTAGCGGTCGAACGAGGGCACGCCGAGTGTCATGCCCAGCGCACGAGGCCCGCACTCGTCAACAATCCCCAAAAGACGCTCGGCAATCTGAGCAAACGCCTCATCCCAGGTAATCGCATCAAACCCCGATCCATCCTGGCGGCGGCGCATGGGGTGCAAAATCCGGTCGCGCTCGTCAAACGGCATTGCCAGGCGATGGCGTCCGCGAGCGCACAGGGCACGCGCCGCGCATGGGTGCCCCGGCACCGGCAGCTCGGCCACCACGCGACCGTCCTCAACGCGTGCCGCAAAGGCGCAATCGGCATAGCATCCCCCGCACGTGGTCACCACGGCGCGACCGTCACACTCCACAGCAGGTGCCATCTCGATTACCCCTTTCACCAGTCAAACACAACAGGTCAACAGCCCGGCAACGAGCCCTAGACCCAAAAAGCCTCCCGCACGGCAACGCCCCGCGGGAGGCCCAACGTCATACAGACGGTACCTTATACCTCGGACTTCTTGGCGTAGACAAACCAATAGCCCAGCGCGATCAAAACCGCGCCGCCCACGATGTTGCCCAGCGTGGCGGCGGACAGGTTAAACGCAATGCCCGCGGCGTTGAGCGCATCGGCACCGGCAACGTCGGCACCGTAGCCGCACGCGTGCATCACGGCGCCCATGGGCAAAAAATACATGTTGGCAACGCAGTGCTCAAAACCGCAGGCCACAAAGGCGGCGATGGGCAGCAGAATGCCCACGACCTTGTCGACCACAGTCTTGCCGGCGGTGCCGATCCACACGGCCAGGCACACAAAGATGTTGCACAGGATGCCGCGGAAGAAGATCGTCACCCAGTCGATCGTCACCTTGCCGGCGGCAACACTCACCATGGAGTTGGCGACCGCATCGCCGTTGAGCTTATAGATGCCGGCCATGTACACCAAAAAGACGATGAACAGGGCACCGACAAAATTGCCGACCCACACGACGACCCAAGCCTTGAGCATCTGGACAAGGGTGATCTTTTTGCTCTTGAACGCGCAGACCATAAGCGAATTACCGGTAAACAGCTCGGCGCCGCACACCAGCACCAGCACCAGGCCCAGGCAAAAGCACAGGCCGCCCACGACGCGCTGGGCACCCCAGCCCAGCGTGCCGTCGCTCAAAAATACCGTAAAGAACAGGCCACCGAAGGCAATAAACGCGCCAGCGAACATTGCCAAGACAAAGGCCTTTGAGACCGGCAGGTTAGCCTTGGTCACGCCGGCGGCCTCGGTCTTGGCCTCGATCGCGGCGGGCGCCAGGCAATTGGGAGCGGGGTACTCCACCTTGGAATCTGCCATGTCAATCACTTCTTTCCTATTCAGCAGAGGCAAGTGCTGCTATAGCTCCTGCCCCAAACGGACAAAGTGGGAAAAGTCGTTGGCGGCCACGGCGTCGTACACGGCGTCTACGGCGTCAAAGACCTCCGGGGACATGGGGTTGTAGAACTCCGTATCGCCCGGCTGGATCCCTATGAAGACGATATCTTCGCACGATTGCTCGATCTCTTCGATCAGAATCGACAAGGGAAGCGAATGCGTGGTAAACATCGACTTGCGGGCCACATCGCGTTTGTCGAGCAGGCGGATGGCGCCGACGGGCAGCGCCATATCTGCGGCATCGACCAAAACCAGACGCGGCGGACGCTCGCGCTTGATCTCGATGATGTCGTCCTCGGGCGTTTGGCCGCCGTCGATGGTGTACCAGCCGGCAAGCGGCGCGTCTTCCATCTTTTTGGAGAGCACGGGGCCGGCGGCATCGTCGGCGCGCAGCACGCTTCCCGCCGTG
>JAIJJM010000572.1 GCA_022728415.1 Collinsella sp.
TAGCGGCATGTCTGTTTATGCACAGGCAGCGGTTGAACCGAAAGAAGACACTATCACCGTTACCGCTGCACCTGCGCCGCAAGAAAGCGCATGGGGGCCGGCTGCAACTATTGCGGCGAAGCACTCTGCTACTGCGACTAAAACGGATACACCAATTGAAAAAACGCCGCAGTCTATTTCGGTTGTGACAAATGAAGAGATGCAGATGCATCAATTTCAGTCTGTAAAAGAAGCATTAGGTTATACACCTGGCGTTACGGTTAGCAGTCGTGGTGCTTCTAATACATATGATTTTGTTATTATTCGTGGTTTCTCATCTGTTGGTCTGAATCAAAATAATTACCTTGATGGGCTAAAACTTCAGGGCAACTTTTATAACGATGCTGTGATTGATCCTTACATGCTCGAGAGGGTTGAACTGATGCGCGGGCCGACGTCTGTTCTCTATGGGAAAAGTAATCCTGGTGGGATTATTTCTATGGTGAGTAAGCGTCCGACAACTGAACCCCTGAAAGAAATTCAGTTTAAAATGGGGACGGATAATCTGTTTCAGACCGGATTCGATTTCAGTGATGCGCTGGATGATAACGGTGAGTTCTCCTACCGTTTGACTGGCCTCGCACGCTCAACAAACGAACAGCAGAAAAACTCTGAATCTCAGCGTTATACCATTGCTCCATCATTCTCATGGCGTCCAGACGACAAAACCAATTTTACTTTCCTGTCCTATTTTCAGAACGAACCAGAAACGGGTTATTACGGTTGGTTGCCGAAAGAGGGGACCGTTGAGCCATTGCCTAATGGTAAGCGTCTACCGACTGATTTCAATGAAGGTGCATCGAATAATACATACTCCCGTAACCAGAAAATGGTGGGATATAGTTTTGAACATGGTTTTAATGACACCTTCACCGTGCGTCAGAATCTGCGTTTCAGTGAAATGAAAACCTCACAGAAAAGTGTTTATGGCACAGGGATTGCCAGCGATGGTCATACCTTAAACCGCGGGACAGTGGTGGATAATGAGCGTCTACAAAACTTTAGCGTTGATACCCAACTTGAAAGTAAGTTTGCTACAGGTGACGTCGGGCATACTTTGCTGACAGGGGTAGACTTCATGCGTATGCGCAATGATATCAATGCCAGCTTTGGATCTGCACCATCCATCGATCTTTATAACAAATACCATCCTGAATACTTTGCATTTGGTAGCGCAGAGCCATACCAGATGAATGAAAGCAAACAAACAGGTATTTATGTTCAGGATCAGGCGGAATGGAATAAATGGGTATTCACTCTGGGGGGACGCTACGATTGGTCTAAGCAAGCGACCACTGTTCGTGAAAACTCTTATACGCCGACTGAAGGTTATATTGAGCGCAATGATCATCAGTTCACCTGGCGCGGTGGTGTAAATTACTTATTCGATAATGGTATTTCACCTTACTTTAGCTATAGCCAGTCCTTTGAACCGAGTGCTTTCGATCTGTGGAGCAACCCGCGCGTTTCCTATAAGCCATCGAAAGGTGAACAGTATGAAGCTGGCGTAAAATATGTTCCGAATGATATGCCGGTCGTTGTTACGGGCGCAGTCTATCAATTGACGAAAACAAATAACCTGACAGCAGACCCAACAAACCCATTAGCGCAAGTCCCGGCAGGTGAGATTCGCGCTCGTGGTGTGGAACTTGAAGCAAAAGCGGCGTTAAATGCCAATATTAACTTGACGGCTTCTTATACCTACACCGATGCGGAATACACCAAAGACACCAATCTCAAAGGTAAAACTCCAGAACAAGTACCGGAGCATATGGCATCTCTCTGGGGGGATTATACCTTCAATGAAGGGCCGCTTTCTGGTTTAACATTGGGAACAGGTGGTCGTTTTATTGGTTCCAGCTATGGTGATCCGGCAAACACTTTTAAAGTGGGTAGCGCAGCTGTAATGGATGCTGTTGTAAAATATGATCTGGCACGCTTTGGTATGGCGGGATCCAGCCTTGCTGTGAACGTCAACAATTTGCTCGATCGTGAGTATGTTGCCAGTTGCTTCCAGACCTATGGCTGCTTCTGGGGCGCAGAACGTCAGGTCGTTGCAACCGCAACCTTCCGTTTCTAATTTCTCTTTTGGGGCACGGATTTCCGTGCCC
>JAIJJM010000573.1 GCA_022728415.1 Collinsella sp.
TTTGTCATGGTTCCATCATCTCCCATCGAGTTAGGGGAAATGCGGAACAAAAATCAGTTCATATCAGAATACTTCAGGATACGTGTTGGCTGGGAGGCCACACCAAATGCAACATCCCAGCCATGGCTTATATCTGCTTTACTCATTACCGTCAAGCAACCAATCCAGGGCATACACCTGTCTAATCCCCCTCGTGGTCTACCGGGCGTTCATCATCCAGCGTGATCAGTGTCTTCGGATAGTTATCCCTTACTGCACGCAACGACGACAGTTCGCGTTCCAAGGTTCGCGAGTCGTGCACGGATTCGCTCACCTGATAGTATCGGGGGCCGCCCGCGCCATTGGTAATGAAATCAATCTCGCCGCCTACGCCTTGCCCGACGAACACATCCCCCTCCCTACGCATCAGTTCAAGGAACACCACGTTCTCCAACAGACGCCCGGTGTCGCGCAACGACTTTCTCCATCAGGCTTCAGGTGTTGAATCCGTATTTTCTTCTGGCGTAATAATCGACAAGCCGTCGCTAGTCGGAGCGGCATCCAGTATCATTCGATCGAATTGATCAAGAATGGGCAATGCTGATGGTGTGGAATGCAGCGCCTTTGAAAGTCGCGCAAAGCTAGTGCGTGTATTAATCATTCCTCGACCTGCCACATGCACTGGCAACTTGGAAGAGTCCAGCGGCATTGCACTCAGGTCATCAATCAATTCGGTCAGCTGCGTCTGTTGAGCGGCAATATCAGACAATTCTGCGCGCAACGCTGCTTCAACATGAGGCAAAGATCTGTTCTGATTTTCAGATTCTGCAGCAACCTTTTCCAAAACGACGACGCGAGCGCGCAACGCCAACGCCTCATAGGTTTGCGCCACCATATTCTCCAACGCCTGTTCTGCGTGTTCTTTCTCACCGGTAAGAGCCAGCATTAGTTCCGGCCCGTACACGCGATCTTTGTGGGAATATTGTTGTACAGTCTCAGTCCACCGTACTAATCGTTCACCCCACCGATTCGCTAGCGTATTCAAATCGCCAAAAGCTGCAGGAGCGGACGAAATCTTGGGAATAGAAGCCCTATCAAGCAAATACCCGGTCACTTTTTGCACTTGCTGTTCCGCAGTTACAAGAACGGCACGATCTTCATCACTCAGGCGTGTTTGTATAGATTGAACCGCTTTCTGGATGGATTCAAGCTTCTTATTCTGCTGATGCTGAGCAAACATTTCAGAAACTGTTGCCAGAGCTACAGTCGCGATCAATGGTCCCGCTGCTACTGTTGCTCCAATACCCGCAGCTGGAAGCAAAGTAGCGTGACCGGAAATGCGCGTGGAGCCAGCTGCCTTGACCATGCCTCGGAATCCGCCACCTACAGCCGGTACCAGATCTTTGGCTGTCGAACCGGCCGGAAGTACTACTCGGTAAAGGCCTTCCGTTGAAAAGGAACGATTAAATTCGCCAGTAACCTGACTGATTGCTTTTGCGAACGCACCCGTTGCCTGGGCAACCTGCCCTGGACGACCGGAGAGGGAATCATTCAAGACATGATGAACCAACAACGCTTCATGATTCAAAACCATACGCAGCATAGTGTCCGTACTTGGAGTAGCATCAACCGGCACCAACGGTACAACGGCAAGCTCTTCTTGACGTTCCATATCTCTCCTCCAAATACGCGAAAATTCAATTGCTTTTATGGCAATGAAAGCAACTCCCAAGCATAGCAGTATCGCCATTAAATTAGGGTGGGCCATATCGTCATCCTCGATTAACGATTATATAGACATACTTTTGTGAACAACACAGGCACCACCGTATGGAATGTGTCCAACAACATACATTCCGGACTAGTGTGAATGGCAGATGTAGCTAATTCGCCCAGTTCAAAGGAGGACATTATGGGATTGTTTGATTCGCTGAAGAACATGTTTGCGCATCATGAGCACCATCATGGAGCCAGCATCGGTCAGCCGCTCACTCTTACCGACACCAAAGCAGTGCTCGCTTTCATCGTGCTGCACCAACATCTGGCAGATATGCGCAAGGTGGCCGAAGCGGTCAAGCAATTGCAGGATGAGATGCCTCAGTACATCACATTCGGCATGTCGCATTATTACAGTGAGCCCAAGCGCGTGCGCTTCCAGTCCGAAGGTGGC
>JAIJJM010000574.1 GCA_022728415.1 Collinsella sp.
TGGTGGAGATGCTGGAAGAGAACAATATCGAATTCGTGCGGGTTGAAGAGGACGATTACGACAGCCGTTTCCTGCGCTGTGTGGAGCTGGTGCGGGAGATGATGGGCGAGCAGAGATAACCGTGACGAAACGGCTCAAAGGCGAGGTATAAATTGAGTTTTTTTGATGAGTTGAAAAACTCTCTGGAAGAGGCTGTTGAGATTAGAAAGAACCTGCACGGGTGACCCGCTACGAAATTGCAGATGCTAAGGCTATTCGTGAGCAACTTCATACTCCAACCGACCAGTTGCGTAGCCAGAATGCAATCAAATCTGACAGTCCGCTTCGGCGCGCGCTTTGGTGTATTTACCGGAGTAAATCAGCGTGCCGTGGAAAATTATGCGCAGCGCTTCTGCTGATTTGCGTACCTTCGCTGATGATAAGTCCTGCACTAGCGTGCTGCGCGTAATAGTCCGCCATTATGTCAGTCGCAACGTCACCCGCGCGGGAACGCGTCATCGGTGGCATTACAATACGGTTTTTTAATGGCAACGCATTCAGCGCATATTTAGCAAATTACGTAATGGGTCCCTTGCGCGGTTATTTGTACAGTTCGGCACTCATGGTGACGGTATTGCCCATGCGAGCGCTGGTGATTTTGTATTCAGAGGCGTTTATCTCTTTCGCTTTCTGCGCAATAACTGCTTCCGCAGAATCCAGTGTTGTACCGGTTGCTGTTACGCTTTGCGCCGATGCGTTAAACGCCGCGACAGAGAAAAGAGAAGCTGTAAAAATTGCGATGATCGTTTTCATGTTTATATTCCAGAGTGTCTTAATTGTTTGGCGTTTATTAACGCGATGGGGATGGAATACGCCTGCTGCCTGATAACATAAATGATACAAATGACAATAGACTATTCTGATTTTGTTAATAATCAGACGCCGGACGTTCCGACGCCTGTCGATTGCATCAGGCAACAAAGTTGTCCTTCAGCGCCTTGAGACCATCCCGATAGATGCCGGTAAACAGCGCTTCGGCCTCTTCGTTCGTCACATTCACCGGGGTGAATTCACCGAACCATTCCACACGAGAAACCTGGCTGTCGGCGGTTTCATGAACGGTAATGGTGGAGAGGTAATCCACCACCGGGAACGGTGCCTGAATAATGGAATAGGTATAACTGCGTTGACGGTTATCAAACGCTTCCAGACGTTCAACCACAGTGCCGCCGTCAGAGGTTGTCAGCGAACGAACGCGACCGCCTTCTGTCACTACGCTTTTCGGGATGAACGGCAGCCAGTCTGGCAGCGCATCAAAGCCGCCCATCAATTGCCATACGGCGTCGGCAGAAGCCGGAATTTCGATCGATACAGTTGTTTTAGCCATGATAATTTTCTCTTAATTTATAGGGTTACATTGTTAGGGTGTCGACGACGCCGCCATCGACGCGCAGGGCTGCCCCTGTGGTTGCCGAGGAAAGCGGTGACGCGAGATAAACCGCCAGATTCGCCACTTCTTCCACATCTGCCGCACGCTGGATGATGGAGCTCGGACGCGAGGTTTTAACAAACTCATCGGCCTGTTCACGCGCACTGCGTCCCGACTGCGCAGCGGCATCCGCCAGCATCTCTTTCAGGCCATCGGTAAAGGTTGGCCCTGGCAGAATGGCGTTGACGGTCACACCGGTCCCCGCCAGTCGTTTCGCCAGACCATGAGAGACCGCCAGATTCGCGGCTTTGGTGACGCCGTAGTTGATCATGTCGCCAGGGATTGCCACGCCGGATTCGGACGAGACAAAGATAATCCGCCCCCAGCCCTGTTCCGTCATGCCTGGCGCATAGTGACGCGCCAGACGAACGCCGGAAAGGACGTTGACGTTATAGAAGTGCATCCACTCATCATCCGGAACGCTAAAGAAATCTTTATCGTTGAAAATGCCCAGATTATTGACCAGCACATCAGCCGTTGGGACTGCAGCGATCAGCGCAGTCACGCCGTCTTCGGTGCTGAGATCGGCCACCACGCCGCGCAGTGACGCCGTGGGAGTTTGTGCCGCAATCGCAGCCATGGCGTCATCAACGCCGCTCTGTTTACGGCCGACGACAACCACCGTTGCGCCTGCTTTTGCCAGTCCGGCGGCGATACCCTGCCCAATGCCGGAGGT
>JAIJJM010000575.1 GCA_022728415.1 Collinsella sp.
ATGAAGATTATAATCACAAGGGAATACATAATGAAAAGAAAAGTTCTGGCAATGCTGGTCCCGGCGTTATTAGTTGCTGGCGCAGCAAATGCGGCTGAAATTTATAATAAAGATGGCAATAAAGTTGATTTCTACGGCAAGATGGTTGGCGAACGCATCTGGTCAAATACTGATGATAATAACAGCGAAAACGAAGATACCTCCTATGCTCGTTTCGGTGTTAAAGGTGAAACCCAAATCACCAGCGAACTGACTGGTTTCGGTCAGTTTGAATACAACCTCGACGCCAGCAAACCTGAAGGTGAAAACCAGGAAAAAACCCGTTTAACCTTCGCCGGTTTGAAATATAACGAGTTAGGATCATTTGACTATGGCCGTAACTACGGTGTTGCTTATGATGCCGCAGCTTATACCGATATGTTAGTTGAATGGGGTGGCGATTCCTGGGCTTCCGCTGACAACTTCATGAATGGTCGTACCAACGGTGTTGCAACCTACCGTAACTATGATTTCTTTGGCCTGGTTGATGGTCTTGATTTTGCGATTCAGTACCAAGGCAAAAACAGCAACCGTAGCACTAAGAAACAAAATGGTGACGGCTATGCGTTGTCTGTAGACTATAACATCAATGGTTTTGGTATCGTTGGTGCATATAGCAAATCTGATCGCACCAACGATCAAGTTGCCGATGGAAACGGTTCAAATGCTGAACTGTGGTCATTGGCTGCAAAGTATGACGCGAACAATGTCTACGCAGCTGTAATGTACGGTGAAACTCGTAATATGACTCCGGGTTCTATTGATACAGGTGTTGCCGATCGAGAAGGCAATACAATAATGCGTGATCAACTTATCAATGAAACCCAGAACTTTGAAGCGGTTGTTCAGTATCAATTCGACTTTGGTCTGCGTCCGTCCTTAGGTTATGTGTATTCTAAAGGTAAAGATATCAAAGGTGTACCTGGACATAGATATGTTGACGCTGACCGTGTGAACTACATTGAAGTTGGTACCTGGTACTACTTCAATAAGAACATGAACGTTTATACTGCATACAAATTCAACATGCTGGATAAAGATGACGCCGCCATTACTGGCGCAGCAGCTGATGACCAGTTTGCAGTTGGTATCGTCTACCAGTTCTAATCAGCCAACGCGCCGCGGCGTGTTACTGTAAAACTTAACACTAGCCTGAGTTCGTCCCTCATCGAACTCAGGCTTTTTTATTGGCATTTCATCTCGATCTGCGGCACACGCAATTGCCAAAGCATATCGATACAGCACCTTACCCCGCCCCCCCCCTGGCTCAATAAAATCTACCAGCGTCTCTTCCAGCCAACACCCAAATGCATTTCTTTATAAATTTAATCTGTAACAAAACCGCTTCCCATATAGAAATATTTGCAAAAATAGTGCATTAAAAAAGCTTTTTCCCTACCAATCCGGGATATAAATATTCATCAGCACCATAATATTCCACATAACTAAATCTCTCCCTGCCGCCCCGTACCTCTGATAATGGTCTAAAATCATTGAGGCCACTTGCGACGGCGTTGCTCAATAAGGAAAATTTGGCGTGAATAATATTCAACACCAGTGCAGCATCATCATTACATACTTACGCCCGCCGACTACCGCTTTCGATATATTGACTCAATTTTCCAGCCTGGTTAAAAATAGCGGCCAGCTCAGTCGCAAATATAGTGACTACCCTAACTAAGCAACAATAAGGAATACACTATGACTGTTCAAAAAAGTAAAAATCCACAGGTCGATATTGCTGAAGATAATGCATTCTTCCCTTCAGAATATTCGCTTAGCCAATATACGAGTCCCGTCTCTGATCTTGATGGCGTGGACTATCCAAAACCGTATCGCGGTAAACATAAAATTCTGGTGATCGCCGCTGATGAACGCTATTTGCCGACTGATAACGGCAAACTCTTCTCAACGGGCAATCATCCGATTGAAACGTTGCTGCCGTTGTATCATCTCCATGCTGCAGGTTTCGAATTCGAAGTGGCGACCATTTCCGGTCTGATGACCAAGTTTGAATACTGGGCTATGCCGCACAAAGATGAAAAAGTAATGCCATTCTTTGAGCAGCATAAATCGTTGTTCCGCAATCCGAAGAAA
>JAIJJM010000576.1 GCA_022728415.1 Collinsella sp.
CGGGACCGGCCAGTAGTCGGCAGCCACGATCTCCTCCATGGCGTCCACAGCGGCGCGCAGCGTAGCCATAGCGGGAGCGACCTCGTGCGCGTACACGTCAGCCTGCTCCTGGCCATCAAGAGCCTCGGCCTTCTGATGCACGGCATCGAGGGCCTTGATGGAGTCGTTGATGGTGGTAATACCGTTGCAGAGCTTGTTGAGCGTGTTCTGCTCGCACTGCATGGCGGCCTCGGCGCCGGCGGCGCGGATAGCCTCAAGACCCTTAGCGACCTTGGTGGCATAGGCGGTGATGACCGGACGATAGGTACGACGTGCCTCGCGAATCATCGTGGTAGCCTCGATGTTCATGAGCTTGTTGTACTTCTCGAGCTTGCAGTCGTAGCGGCACTGGACCTCGGCCTTGGTCAGAACGCCCATCTCCTCAAAGAGTGCGATGGCCTTATCGGAAACAAAGGCGGGCAGAGCGTCGGCGGTAGTCTTGTTGTTGGCAAGGCCGCGCTTCTCGGCCTCGACGGGCCACTCGTCGGAGTAGCCATCGCCGGAGAACAGAATGCGCTGGTGGTCGGTCAGGACCTTCTTGCAGTACTCGAGTGCGGCGTCCTGGAACTCGTCCGCAGGCGTGCCCTCAAGGGCATCGGCGAAGGACTTGAGCGACTTGGCGACAGCAGCGTCGAGGACCATGTTGGGGTCGGAAACATTCTGCTCGGAGCCGCAGGCACGGAACTCGAACTTGTTGCCGGTAAAGGCAAACGGAGAGGTACGGTTACGGTCGGTGTTGTCCTGCATGAGCTTGGGCAGGGCATCGGCGCCCAGATCGAGCACGCCATGGGTGGCGTGGACGGAAGCCTTACCGTCGATAATCTTCTCAACGACCTCGGTGAGCTGGTCGCCCAGGAAGATGGAGACGATCGCCGGAGGAGCCTCGTTGGCGCCCAGACGGTGGTCGTTGCCGGCCGAGGCAACGGAAGCACGCAGGAGCTCCTGGTAGTTATCGACGGACTCGATCACCGCGGTGAGGAAGACGATGAACTGCAGGTTGTCGAGCGGGGTATCGCCCGGATCGAGCAGGTTCTCGGACTCGGTACCGATAGACCAGTTGTTATGCTTGCCGGAGCCGTTGATGCCGTCGAAGGGCTTCTCGTGCAGCAGGCAGACCAGGTCGTGACGGGAGGCGATGAGCTTCATCTTCTCCATCATGACGAGGTTCTGGTCGATGGCCTCATTGACCTCCTCGTAGACCGGCGCGAGCTCGTGCTGGCAGGGAGCGACCTCGTTGTGCTTGGTCTTGGCGGGAATGCCAAGCGCCCAAAGCTCCTCGTCCAGGTCCTTCATGTAGGCCGAGACGGTGGGACGGATAGCGCCAAAGTAGTGCTCCTCGAGCTCCTGACCCTTGCAGGGGTTGGCGCCAAAGAGGGTACGGCCGGTGATGACCAGGTCCTTGCGCTTGCGGTAGGCGTCCTTCTTGATCAGGAAGTACTCCTGCTCGTCGCCGACGGAGGGCACGACCTTCCTGGGGGTCTTACCGAAGAGGGCCAGGACGCGCTTGGCCTCGCGATCGAGCGCGGTCATAGAGCGCAGCAGCGGGGTCTTCTTGTCCAGGGCCTCGCCGGTGTAGGAGCAGAAAGCCGTGGGAATGCACAGGACCTCGTCCTTAATGAAGGCGGGGCTGGTGGGGTCCCAAGCGGTGTAGCCGCGGGCCTCGAAGGTGGCGCGCAGGCCGCCGTTGGGGAAGCTGGAGGCGTCCGGCTCGCCCTGGATCAGGTTCTTGCCCGTGAACTTGGTAATAGCAGTGCCGTTGTGGTTGGGCTCCAGGAAGCTATCGTGCTTCTCGGAAGTAATGCCCGAAAGCGGCTGGAACCAGTGAGCGTAGTGCGTAGCGCCCTTGGAGATGGCCCAGACCTTCATGGCGTGAGCGACGGCATTGGCCACGTCCAGGTCGAGCGGCTCACCGTCCTCGAGGGTTGCAGCGAGGCGCTTCCAAATGTCCTTGGGGAGGTAGTCCTTCATGACTTCCTCAGAGAACACCATGGTCCCGAAGCGGTCAGTAAGATCGGCCATACGGAACTCCCTTCGTATCGGCACCGCGTGAGATGCGGTGTTGATTACTAACGAACGAGTCATAGATTAGGCTCGT
>JAIJJM010000577.1 GCA_022728415.1 Collinsella sp.
CAGCATGGCGATTCCCGCCTTCCTGGAAAAACAAGCAACACGCCGTTGGGCATATGCCGAGGCACAGGCCAACGGCGGCGCCTTTTTTCGCTTTGCACGCCTCAGGCGGACTTTATCCGGTATGACTGTTTGGGGGAGCGGGCTGGTTGCGTGCGTTCGATCGTGCCTGATTCCAGGAGTTTGCGCAGCTGATAGGTGACGGTGGAGCGCGGGGCTCCGGTGGCCTCCACCAATTTGGGCGTGGACATGGTGCCGTGCTTGTTGATCAGTTGCAACAGTTGCTCTTCCAGCATGGAGTAGCGGGCGCTGCCCTCCAATGCGGATGCCGACGCGCTGCGAGCTGATGGCCTTTCGATGGATGATGCATCACGAATCAGCGGCATGTCCGCAGGCCGAGAAACATCCAGTCCGGCGATCCGCGCAATGGTCGGCCCCAATCCGGGAATATCTTTGAGATATCGCTCGTACATCTCTTCGTCGCTGAGCTCTTCCGTTTTGATGCTGTTTTTGGGGAATGGCACGATTTTCGGATGTGCCGGTTTCGGGGGCTGTCCGTTGATCAGCCCTTGCGCGGCGCTGTAATCGATATCGGGCCTATCGCCCCAACCCGCGTAACGGGGATCCCTGCGGCTGTCCGGCAACTTGGAGGTATCCGCTGAGCGGAAGGTGACCGAGAACAAATTCAGCGTGCTGTATATTTCAGGCTCGCCATTGCCGTTATCCAGCAGCAGTCTGTTGATGAGGCTGTATCCGGTCCCTCGATTCTCCGCGACTGTGGCATTGCGGAACGGGGTGCATTCAAGCAATTTGGCAAGTGTCTGATTGCGGGTCGAAGTGGAGCCGGGCTCGCTGATGGAATCCAGCGTTACGTCGCCGTATAATCCGCCTGGACTCAGCACTTCAAGGCGGTCCTTGTACATGTTGACCTGAATTTGGCCGCCCCGGGCCATCGGCGAATAGTCGCGATGCATGATGGCATTGACCACGGCCTCACGTATGGCATCCTCTGGGTATTCAAAGGTGTCTTTGCGGAATGGGCCGTCCAATACGCCTCCGATGCGCATGTTCTTCTGTGCGGCGTTCAGGGTTTCTTCGAGTATCTCGGGGATGGGGCCGTCGAGTGAATAATTGTCGATGAATTTCACCCCGCCGGCAAACACCTTGTCATATCCGGGGTAGCACGTGAACGTGATATTCACCCGTGGCAGAAACTGCTGGGGATAGTTACCTGCGACGAGCAGTCCGGCAAGCGTCGGATGAGACTTCCCGTCATCTCCTGTTCCGATTATCCCAAGCGCGCTCATCGCCTCTTCATCGGTCAGTTTTCCGAAGACACGTGGACGGCGTTCGCGGCATAACGTAAGAATGCCCTGCACGATATCTGGTAGCAGATCATCGACGGTGGCTTCGTAGATCAGCTCCCGGTCATACATGGGTTGCGCACGGTTTTCCAAAAGCCGGTCGATTTCGTAATGACTGAGTTTGCGGTCGCCATCCCAAACTCGGATGAACGAGCCGCTGTACCGGCCTCTATTGCGAACGTAACATGGCTTATCCAGTGGATCGGCCTCATCGATGACGGCGATGACCACGGTGGAATCATGATACGAAGCGACGTCGATGACTGGCCTTATAGGCGGGGTGATTTTGTCTCGGCACATCTGCGCCAATGCCTCGGCGACGGGTTGCGCCTTGAACCCTTGGGCGGGCTCGAAGCCATCCTTTTCGGCAATGCCCAGCACGATGGTGCCGCCGCGTCCATTGGCGAAAGCGGAAATGGTCTCAGGCAGCGAAACCGGCAATCCGCCCACGGCCTCCTTGACCTCAATATCCTGACTGTCCGATTGTGCGGAGCGCAGCGGGTTCAGCAAAGCATCGATTTCCTCTTCCGACCACATGATTGCCTCCTCGCCAGTGTGCCATAGCTTAGACGCCATCATAGCAGACATAGTAAATATGTTGTTATGTTTGGTATGTCCTATGTCGGTGAATTGACGGATGCGTCATTGTGGGAGCGCTGGTCGCTGCGATGCTGATGAAACAAAATGACTCCCCGCTCTGAGGGGAGCCAATGTGCTGGTATGTTTACAGCGCCTGGGCGGCCTTCTCCACGTAGTCCTCCATG
>JAIJJM010000578.1 GCA_022728415.1 Collinsella sp.
GGCTGTCTTTCCCGGAGCCGGACGGCCCCATTAACCAAATCAGTTTTCCCATCATCAGAACACCCTTTTACCCTGACGCCAGACGTGGTCGATATGAATATGATTGTCCTTGCGATGCGCCAGCACCAGGTCGGCGCGTTTGCCCTCGCCAATCACCCCGCGATCCTGGAGATTAAGCGCCTGCGCTGGATTTTTAGTCACCAGCTTCACCGCCTGCGGCAGCGTAAAGCGGTTGCTCTGGTCATCGGCGACGCGAAATGCCGCATCGAGCAGGCTGGCGGGGTAGTAGTCGGAAGAGAGGATATCCAGCAGGCCAAGCTGCGCCAGTTCACTGGCCGCCACGTTGCCGGAGTGCGAGCCGCCGCGCACAATATTCGGCGCGCCCATCAGCACGTTCATGCCATGCTTGCGCGAGGCTTCCGCCGCTTCGAACGTGGTGGGAAATTCGGCGATCACGCTGCCAAGCTGGTGAGATTCAGCAACGTGGGCGTGGGTGGCGTCATCGTGGCTGGCAAGCGCAATTTTTCGCGCGCGGCACAGGGCGGCGATGGATTCGCGATTCGGCTGCGACCAGCGTGCGGCGAGCGCCAGTTGCTCTTCTTCGTACTGCTGCATCTGCGCATCAGTGAGGGAGTATTTGCCCTGATAATATTCGCGATACTTCTTGCGGTTGGCGAACTGGCGCTGGCCCGGCGAGTGGTCCATCAGCGACACCAGCGTCACCGGCTCGCGCTGCACCAGTTTTTCAAACAGCGGCAGCGTGGTGTGATGCGGCAGTTCGCAGCGCAGATGCAGACGGTGCTCGGCGCGGTTGACGCCGCGTTTCTGCGTCTCTTCGATGGCGTTGATCATCTTCTCCAGATTCTCCAGCCGATCGCCGCCGTCGCGCACGTCGCCAATTGCCACGGCATCCAGTACGGTGGTGATGCCGCTCGCCACCATCAGCGCGTCGTGGCTGCTCATCGCCGAGTGGGCAGGCCAGTCAACTTTCGGGCGCGGGGTGAAGAATTTATCCAGATTATCGGTATGCAGCTCAATCAGCCCCGGCAGCAGCCAGCCGCCTTCGCCGTCCATCGCCTCCGGCAGGCGGCTCTGGCTTTCGGCAAAGGCGCGGATTTCGCCGTTCTGCACCTCCAGCGAACCGCTTACCACCTCGTTTTCCAGCACCAGCTTAACGTTATTGATAATCATGAAGAGGCTCCCATTGGGTGCAGGCGGTCGGCGACGTCATTACGTACAGCTTCGTCATGGAAGATGCCTACGATGGCTGCGCCACGGGTTTTGGCTTCGCGAATCAGTTCCACCACCGCGGCGCTGTTTTTGGCGTCCAGCGAGGCGGTAGGTTCGTCAAGCAGCAGAATGGGGTAGTCGACGATAAAGCCGCGGGCGATGTTGACGCGCTGCTGTTCGCCACCGGAAAATGTCGATGGTGCCAGGTGCCACAGGCGTTCCGGCACGTTCAGGCGGGTGAGAAGACGCGCGGCTTTAGCGGCGCAGGCTTCACGCGGAACGCCGGTATCGAGCAGCGGCTGCATCACCACTTCCAGTGCTGAGATACGCGGGATGACGCGCAGAAACTGGCTCACCCAGCCGACGGTGGTTTTGCGGATTTCCACCACTTTGCGCGCTGGCGCGGTGACCAGGTCTACCCACTCGTCACCGTGTTTGATCTGGATTTGACCTTCGTCGGGCAGATAGTTGGCGTACAGCGAGCGTAGCAGAGTTGATTTGCCGCTGCCGGAATGGCCGTGGAGCACCACGCATTCGCCCGCGTTGACGGTGAGCGAGGCGCGATTGAGGACGGGCAGGCGCACGCCGTTTTGCTGGTGCAGGATGAAGGTTTTACTGACGTTTTGTACGTTAATCATTTTTCGCCTCGTGGTTCGGGTGTCGGATGCGACGCTGACGCGTCTTATCCGACCTACGGGGAGCGCATTTGTAGGCCGGATAAGGCGTTTACGCCGCATCCGGCACCGGCTCAATTCTGCAAAACCGATGACACCAGCAGCTGTGTATACGGATGATGCGGGTCGTCGAGCACGCGGTCGGTTAACCCACTCTCCACCACTTGCCCCTGCTTCATCACCAGCAAACGGTCCGCCAGCAGGCGGGCGACGCCTAAATC
>JAIJJM010000579.1 GCA_022728415.1 Collinsella sp.
ACAGAGGATAATGCGCCCGTGGGCGCGGCGCTCATTGCTCAGGCCATGGACCGGCGCGAGAGCGCGGCGGGCGCCGGTGCCGGCTCCGCTGCAAGCACGGGCACGATGAGCCTCCCAGGCTCGCCCGAGTTTGCCGCAGAGTCCCGCGCGCTCGACACGAGGTCGCTTGGCTACCGCTTCGTCAAGCGCACCTTCGACATCGCGTTCAGCGCGTGCGTCTGCGTCGTGGGGCTCATCCCTGGCGCGGTGCTCTGTGCGTTCATTGCGGCCGATACCAAGGGCGCACCCATCTACGCTCACGAGCGCGCGGGGCGCTTCGGTCGCCCCATCCGCGTGCTCAAGTTCCGCTCCATGGTCGCCGACGCCAACGACGTGGAGAAGTACCTCAGCCCCGAGCAGATCGAGGAGTGGCACCGCGAGCGGAAGGTCACAAACGATCCCCGCATCACCAAGCTAGGCCGCGTCCTGCGCAAGACTTCCCTGGACGAGCTGCCCCAGTTCTTCAACGTGCTCGCGGGCCAGCTCTCCGTCATCGGCCCTCGCGCCATCACCTACGAGGAGCTCGGGAACTTTACGCACGAGCAACAGGTGCAGGTGCTTGCCGTCCCTCAGGGCATTACCGGTGCCTGGCAGTCGGGCCCGCGCAACCTCGCGACCTTCGAGAACGGCCTGCGCCAGGAGTTCGAGCTTGCCTACGCGAAGGGTGCCAGCCTCAAGGCAGACTGGAAGGTCTTCTTCAAGACCTTTGGCGTCATGTTCGGCAAGAAGAAGACGGGGAGGTAGCGCATGAGTGCTGACAAACCCCTCGTCTCGATTGTGGTGCCGACCTACAAGCGCTCTGACAGGATTCGCGTGGCCCTGGACTCAATCGCCGCGCAGGACTACGGCGCGGAGAACATCGAACTGATTGTAGTGAGCGACAATCGGCCGGAGTGGCCGGAAAGCGCCGAGACTGACGCGGCGGTCGCCCCCTATGCCGCGAGCCTTCCGCACTTTAGGCTGCTGCACACCTCCGGCCAGACCGGCGGCGGGGCGGCGCGCAACTACGCCTGCCGCCAGGCGACGGGCGAGTACCTCACGTTCCTCGACGATGACGACGAGTTCCTGCCTGACAAGGTGTCCACCCAGGTCGCCTTCATGCAGGAAAACTCCCTCGACATGAGCTGGCAGGATGTCTCGTGGTATGACGAACGTGGCCGGCTTGTGGAGCACCGCAGGCTCGACCATTGCGAGGACTTCTCCACCGAGGGTCTGCTGCGCGCGCACCTCCTAACGCCGATAAGCCCAACGGCCATCTATATGCTCAGGCGCGACCTGTTCGACCGCACTGAGGGTTTCGGCGAGGTGGCGACCGGCCAAGACTGGTGGCTGATGCTGCGCTGCATAGAGGCTGGCGCCCACATGGGCTACATGCCCGAGGTGCACGTGAGGCAGTACCTCCATTCCGGCGAGAGGCTCTCGCTTGGCAAGAACAAGGTAAACGGCGAGGTCGCAAGGCACGAGGTGGTGCGCGGCTACTACCCGCGCCTCAGCAAGAAGGATGTGCGCTACATCGAATTTCGCCACAACGCCGTGCTCGCCTTCGCTATGAAGCGCAGCAACCAGCCAGGCCAGGCTGTGATTTACGCCTTAAAGGCCATTGCCTCATCGCCCGCCGCCTGCGTCTCTGAGGCGCTGAAGTTCTTCGGCAAGGCGAAATCCTAACTATTTCATATGTGTGCCTGCTCTTAACGAAAGGTTGAATGATATGTCCGAAAAAATGAAGATAGCAGTCGCCGGCACCGGCTATGTGGGGCTCTCGTTGGCCGTTCTGCTCTCGCAGCACAACGAGGTGCGCGCGCTCGACATCGTCTCCGAGAAGGTAGAGAAGATTAACGCTTTTCAGTCGCCCATCCAGGACGACGAGATTGAGCTCTTCCTGGCCGAGGCTAAGGCGGGCACGAGGAAGCTCGACCTGCATGCAACCGTGGACGTCGCCGAGGCCTATACAGGCGCGGATTTCGCCATCGTGGCCACGCCAACGAACTACGACTCGGACCGTAACTTTTTCGACACCTCGTCTGTTGAAGCCGCAATTTCGGCAATCCGCTCGGTGAACCCGACGGCCTGGATTGTCA
>JAIJJM010000580.1 GCA_022728415.1 Collinsella sp.
TGATAAAAGCCGCACGTGCCATATATCCGGAGTCTTCCAGAATGGAGAGGAACAAGAAGAGCACGACGATAATCGGCAGGAAGGTCAGCACGCTGCCCACGCCCGTAAGCACGCCGTCGACAGCCATCGAGCGCACCACGTCGTTGGTTCCGAACGCCTTGAGGCCCGCATCGGCCGAGGCGATGATGGCAGCGATGCCGTTCTCCATGAGTCCCTGCAACGCCGCGCCGATCACGCCAAACGTCAGCCAAAAGACGAGGCCCATGATCACCAGGAACGCCGGAATGGCCGTGTAGCGACCCGTCAGGATGCGGTCAATCTTGACGGAGCGCACGTGCTCGCGGCTCTCGTGCGGCTTGACGACGCAGCGCCCGCACACGTCGCCGATAAAGCTAAAGCGCATATCGGCCAGCGCTGACAGGCGGTCGGTGCCGGCCTCGCCCTCCATCTGGGTAATGATGTGCTCGATGGCGTCGAGCTCGTTGCGGTCCAGGTGAAGCGCCTCGGTTACCAGCTCGTCGCCCTCAACCAGCTTGGTCGCCGCAAAACGCACCGGAATGTGCGCCGTCGCGGCATGGTCCTCGATAAGGTTGGCGATGCCGTGAATGCAGCGATGCAGCGCGCCGCCGTCCGAGCCATCGGGCGTACAGAAGTCCAAGCGACCGGGGCGCTCGCGGAACCGCGCCACGTGCAAGGCATGATCAACCAGCTCGCCGATACCCTCGTTGCGGGCAGCGCTAATGGGGACAACAGGCACGCCCAGCAGGCTCTCGAGCAGGTTGACGTCCACGGCGCCGCCGTTGGCCGTCACCTCGTCCATCATGTTGAGCGCGATGACCATGGGGCGGTCGAGCTCCATAAGCTGCAGCGTTAGGTACAGATTGCGCTCGATGTTGGTGGCGTCGATGATGTCGATGATGGCATCGGGATGCTCATCCAGGATAAACTGGCGGCTCACGATCTCTTCGCCCGTGTACGGTGACAGCGAATAGATGCCAGGCAGGTCGGTAACGCCCGCCTCGGGGTGGTTACGAATAGTGCCGTCCTTGCGATCGACCGTCACGCCGGGAAAGTTACCGACATGTTGATTGGAGCCTGTCAGTTGGTTGAACAACGTGGTCTTACCGCAGTTTTGGTTGCCGGCAAGGGCGAAATGCAGCGGCGCACCCTCGGGCACGGCCGTCTTGGCCGCGCGGGGCGAATACGTGCCCTCGCCCAGTGCCGGGTGCTCCGTCGTGCCGATTGCGGCGTTAGCGCGCGGACCCGTGTCTGTGTCGTGAACACCCACGAGCTCGATGCGGGCGGCATCGTCCTTGCGCAGCGTCAACTCGTAGCCACGCAGGCGAATCTCGAGCGGGTCGCCCATAGGGGCGTACTTCATCATGGTAACTTCGGTGCCCGGCGTTAGGCCCATGTCCAAAATATGCTGTCGGAGTGCCTGATCGTCCGATGCCACCGATGCGACAACGGCGTCCTTTCCAATCTCGAGTGTATCGAGCTTCACGTCCGTGTTCCTCCCCCGGCGCCCACAGGGCGTTGCATTTATGTTAACCATGGCTAATCGTTTGCCACGGCTAACCAATTTTAACCATGCATGATAGCGCGAACATGCAACGATGTTCAATCAACAGATTGGTGCAAGGACCGTCCCCAAGTGCCGGCACAAAAGGAACGTCCCCGAGTGCCAAGTGCCGCAAGAGTGTCCCTTTCGACTAGTCGCTTAAGAACGTCCCCAATGACTACAAGAGATCATTCGCTGAGAGGCCCCTGGCAGAAACTGCGTCTCGGAATCGGCGCTCAAACTGGGACGCAGTTTCCGGGCGGCTGGCCAAAACGAAGTTGAGGTGGAATAGTTCCTGGATGGGCTGGTTGATACCCCGGACAGGAACTATTTCACCGCAAGTTATTGAAGGACTGGTGCTGGCCTGCTTATAGATGGCGCTCCAGGAAGCGGAAGGCCAGGCGGATCCAGGGACGGACGGAAACCTGCTTGTCCTCGTTGTCGACCGCGGTATTGGCGTTGCCGAGCGAAAGGCCGTGGCCACCCTGGTCAAAGACGTGCATCTCGCATGCAACACCCTCCTCGGCCATGCGCTGCGCAAACGGGTAGACC
>JAIJJM010000581.1 GCA_022728415.1 Collinsella sp.
CCAAAGCCCGAAGACGCCGCCAACGAATCGATGACGCGCACCTTGCCGCCCCGGGGATAGCGATCCGCGAGCATCTGCGCCGCAACGCAGGCCGATCCATACGTGCCCGAAATACCCGATGACAACGTCAGGTGCAGCACGTCTTTACCCTCGGCAACGAACGGCTCCCAAAACTCCTCGTACTCACCCACGCTCACCTGAGACGTCTTGGGCATGGCGCCCGCGGCAATCTGGGCAAAAAAATCGTCCGGCGTAACCGACTGATACAGATCGTCCGTATAGACAACATCGTCGATCTCGTAATGAAAACACGCGACAGGGATATTGTGCGACGCAAAGAACTCACGGGTTCGGTCGGCGGCGGATTCACAGGTCAGGACAAAATCACTCATATGAGGCTCCTTACGTATTGCTACGCAAATTATCGCACAGCTAGCCTATATACGGTACAAATGTCCACTATTTACCAATTCGAACCATTTGCATTGAATATCTTTATCATGAACATCCGCATCCCCGCTATGGACCAACATAGGCAAAAACACCCCCAGTGTCTCCACTCAACAGACACATCTACCTCAACTAAATCGATTTAGCAAACCATTCGGCTAACAATTCGGCCGCCCATTCCCAATCGAAACAAAGCCGGCGCATACTGATAAACGTCTGACGCTGTTTATCAGTTTTACCAACCATATCGGAAGGTGTTTCATGGTCGCATTCGATCGCAATCCGCAAGACTTCAAGTATCTGCGCCTGCTGTCGAGACAGTTCCCCACCGAACAATCCGCATTTACCGAAATAATCAACCTCTCGGCCATCCTCAACCTACCAAAGGGCACCGAGCATTTTATGAGCGACGTGCACGGCGAGTACGAAGCCTTTATGCACATCCTCAACAACTGCTCGGGTGTCGTGCGCGAACATGTCGACGAGATCTTTGGCGACACGCTCACCTTTGACGAAAAGGGCGAGCTGTGCACGCTCATCTACTACCCGCGCGAGAAGATCGAGCTTGTCCGCAGCCAGCACGAGGACTCCCCCACCTGGTACAAGACCATGCTCGACCAACTCATTGTGGTTGCCCGTTCGCTTTCGAGCCGCTATACCCGCTCCAAGGTGCGTAAGGCCATCCCGCGCGATTACGCCTACATCATCGACGAGCTGCTACACACGCATCCGGACGAGAACAACTATCGTGTGCGCTATCACGAGCGCATCGTGGAGTCCATCCTAGAGACCGCAAGCGCCGACGACTTTATCGAGTCGCTTGCCTCGCTCATCAAGCGCCTGGCCGTCGACCACCTGCACCTAGTGGGCGATATCTTCGACCGTGGCGGCGGCGCTGCCAAGATTATGGACCGCCTGCTCACCTATCATTCGCTCGACATTCAGTGGGGCAACCATGATCTGCTGTGGATGGGCGCCGCTGCCGGCGAGCCCGCCTGCATCGCCACGGTGCTGCGCAACAACCTGCGCTACGACAACTACGAGATTCTCGAGAACGACTATGGTATCTCGCTGCGCGAGCTTGTCGCCTTTGCCGATGCCACCTATACCGCCGGCGAGTCCATCAGCCCGCTGATTAAGGCTATCAACGTCCTGCTCTTTAAGCTCGAGGGCCAGATTATCCAGCGCCACCCCGAGTTCGATATGGCCGACCGTCTGCTGCTCGACAAGATCGACCACGACACCGGCACGGTCACGCTCGCCGACGGCAGCGTGTGGCCGCTCACGACCAACGACTTCCCCACCGTCGATCCGGCAGACCCCTACACGCTCACGCCCGAGGAGCAGCACATCATCGACAAGCTCGTGTCCGAGTTTGTCACCGCCGATCACCTGCATCGCCATATCGATTTCCTCTACACCCACGGCTCGATGTACAAGGTCACCAACGGCAACCTGCTGTTCCATGGCTGCGTGCCGCTCAACGAAGATGGTACCTTTAGCAGCATGAACTGCTTGGGTACCTGGCACGTCGGCCGCGATTATCTCGATTTTTGCGACCGCATCGCCCGCCGCGCCTGGCGCGTGGGCGACCGCGACGCCCTCGACTGGATGTGGTACCTGTGGATCGGCTTTAACTCACCCGCCAGCGGAC
>JAIJJM010000016.1 GCA_022728415.1 Collinsella sp.
GGGCAGTTCTACCGACGCTACGGGTGCCGGCGATTCTCAGGTAAGCGTGTTTGTCGGTCCGTGCAAGATCAAGCTCGACACGGGTGACAGCCGATTCGCCCCGTTTCGCAATGCCGCCCATTCGCTTACCGGCGGTAGCTCGGCGTTCCATTCCGTTGTGTACTTTATCAATACCAACTACATGAACGAGCTGCGCTGGGGCACGACCGAGCCCATCATCGTCCAAGACCCTGAGGAAGACGTTAACGTTCACGTTCGTGCCTTTGGTTTATTCGGTGCGCATATCGAGCAGAATGACTCGAGTCTGGTTCCCATTCAGGCGAGGAAGTTCCTCGTTAAGGTCGTGGGCACGCGAGATCGCTATACGCGAGAAGAACTAACCTCCTTTATGCGGGCAAAAATCCTGGAGTATGTTCCTGACCTGCTCGCCAAGGCGATTGTTGACCAGGGGGTTTCCGTTCTAAAAATCGCGACGTATCTGAGCGACTTCTCGTCTCAGATGCAGGGCAAGCTCGTTAACTATTTTGATGAGTTTGGTCTCACGCTCGATAATTTCTCGTTCAACAGCATCAAGCCCTTCGAAGAGGATCTTGCCGCCATCAACGAGATGAAGATTCAACGCAAGCGGAGCATTCTCGAAGCGCAGGGCAACGCTGCCCAGATGGACATCGAGTCCGAGGCGCTTGCCAGGAAGCGTGCGCGCGAAGGCTACAACTATCAGCAGGAGCGCGGCATGGACGTTATGCAGAGCGCTGCGGGCAATGAGGGGAGTGCCGCGTCGGGCCTCATGGGTGCCGGCATGGGGCTCGGCATGGGTGTTGGCATGGGCGGCGCATTTGGAGCTGGCTTTTCCAGCTTGGCTAACCAGGCCATGGGCGCCGTTGCTCCCATGGCCGGAACGGCGCCCGCGTCCGCAAGTATGCAAAACGGCCCCAAGTGTCCCAGCTGCGGAAACGTTAATCCGATGGGTGCCAAGTTCTGCCTTGAGTGTGGACAGAAGCTCGAGCAGGGCGTTGCGTGTCCGGCGTGCGGGCATCTTAACCCACTCGGTGCCAAGTTCTGCCTAGAGTGCGGGACCCGGTTGGCCTCGCCAAAGTGTCCAAGCTGCGGAGCTGAGTTGCCCGAGGGGACCAAATTCTGTCCCGATTGCGGAACTAAGATCCAATAAGGAGAAACAAAGATGAACGGTTCTGTTAAACGTGTCATTTTGGGCGAGGCAATCGTCTTGGTGGCGTGGCTTGTAATCATGTTTGTCTGCAAAAACGCGCTGATGAACCCTATCGTCTTCGTTATGTCGCTTGGCTTTGGGGTTTTGGCTTTTGCGATGGCTTCGATTTCGGCCACCATGTCCGATAGGCAGTCCACGGTCAAAAGCACGACCGAGATCCGCTATTTGCCGGTCGCATCCAGCTGTGCCTACTTTGTTGTTGCCCTTCTTGCCAACACGTATTTTGCGTTTATGGCGTATGGGTGGGGCGGCAGTACGATTCCGGTTGTCGTAAACGTTGTCCTTCTTGCCGCGCTTGTCCTTGTGCAGATGGGGCTTGGCTCTTATGCCCGCCGGGTGGACCAAAGGGTTGCCGCCGTGGCCGAAAAAACGGTTCAAACGGTGCAGTTCGGATCATATGTTGGGCAGCTCCTTGCTATGGCGCAGGACGCTCAGGTCAAAGCCGAGCTCAAAGCACTCAAGGATGACATCTCCTTTAGTTCCAACATGTCACAGCCCCATGTTCAAGAGATCGAGCAACAGTTTTCCGTCGCGCTTGAGGCTGTCTCGAATTCCATGAGTGCCGACGAACAAGCAGGTGTTACGGTCGGACTTGTCCGTGATGCGCGCAAAATCTGGAAAAAGCGCAATGCGGCGCTGACCGCCGTCAAATAAGGGCTTGTGCTGCTTTTTGCCAGGGCGCTTTGATGGTTGAAGTGGGGGTAACTAATGGAAGTCAACGGAATAACTTGCGAGGGCTGCGGCAGCACCGATGTCGAGTTTGACCCCGCAACGCGAAAGGTTCATTGCAACCAGTGCGGTCGCGAGATGTACTATTCACGGGCGCGTCTGGGGGCCACGGGTAAAATCGCGTTTGCCAAGGACAATGCCATCAAGTTCTTTAAAGCCGGCAACTTCCCGGAGGCTCGCAAATTTGCCGCGGACGTGCTTAATATGATGCAAGACAACGCAGCGGCGCAGTTT
The DNA here is from genome assembly GCA_022728415.1 of Collinsella sp. Next base: position 2,192 of record JAIJJM010000016.1, read on the forward strand.
ATGGTTGCGTACTGTGATGAGTTTTGTGAAGGTCTCTCGGGCTCGATGACGGCCTTCTTTAAAAGTGCCGAAGATGTCCCTCTCGAATACGACGAGGTGCGCGACTTGATCGACTTGTTTGAGTCGACGCTCTACAACATGCGTGATTTTGAGGTACAGATGGTATCGATCGTAGTCGCCAATATGCAGAGCATGGAGGACCGGCCTCGGCTTGAGGGCTTCATCGATGCGGTGTGCCCGTTCTGCATAGCGCGGTATGCTTCGGAAGACTTTATGACTGCGGAGCGGGAGGACTTCTATCAAGATATCGCCGCCAACTGCAACATTCCCAAAACGTGTCTCGCGTTGCTCAAGGGTATCAAAGAGAACCCCGGATCTCCCTATAAAACGGGTTCATTTGCGTTGCGGAGAAGGACTTTATACTTTCTCGAACACTATGTGGAGCCCGTCGGGCGCATCGTTAACTCGATGAAGGCAAGCCAATACAAGCAGAAGTTTCTTTCGGCCTATCAGCAGGTGTCCGAGCAATACCGAAGCATGGCCTCTCAATAAAGCAGATGGCGGGCGCTTGCTCGCTTAAAGCGATTGGATGATCTAAACAGTGCAAACTGAAAGGCGGTACAGATGAATGATCCAGGATTAGATACGGGTCATATCGAGCGCAGGATCGACGCTATCGGAACAAAAGTTGACCAGATGAGCATGAAGGTCGATAAGGTCGAATCGCAAATGGAGGAAGTGCGGAAGGACCTTAAAAAGCTCCGAAGGGACTTTCTTGAGATGATGATCGAGCAACGTCGCACCGCTGCTCTTGAGCAGGCTGCTACGGAGCTCGTGGGCGTCCGGCAGGAGATGGACAAGAAGTTCGGCAACTACTCGGTGGTCCGAAACACCATGGTTGGCATTCTCCAGGCAACCGATGCGGCTCTCGTGCGAAAGGCGACGATCTCGACGGTCTCCGAGGAGTTAATGATTTCGACCCCGGATTACTGGCTGGCACCTGTCTTGGTCGCTCTGGCGGCATGGATTAACAACAACCGAGATCTTGCGGAGCGCGCAATACGTGAGGCCGTCAAACGCGACAACGAGCACACGTCGCTTGCGATGGCTCTGGTCTGTAGACGTAACAACCGCACCGCCACGTGCTACGAATGGCTCGCACGCTATTTCTCGACGCAAAACGCCGCCCGTATCGATGCCGATGCGATGGTCTACATCGATGCCTATATCAACGGCATCTTCGGCACCGATGAGAAGCACCTGTGCGATGACTATATGGCGGGTTGGATCGAGCAGATCAGAAATCAGAGACCTGAGTTTGAGAGTGAGCAGTCGAAGTCGTGGGCGGAGTATTTTACCAACTACGAGGAAGATATGAGTTCGAGATATCCGGCACTCAAGGTGGTGGTCAAGGAGTTTGACTACATCAATAAATATCTCGGAAAAGTCGAGGCGATCGAAAGTATCTCCAATGACTTCGCCGATCTCAAGGCTTCCGATGTTGACGAGAGGACGCTTGCCGAGCAGGTTGATAGGCATCTGATGGAGCTTGTTAACTCCGATGATTCCAAGGAGAGGAGTCTCCGCCGTCAGGAGGAGTATCTTCTTGCGGTCAAGGCGTTTGGCGGAGACGTGGAGCGCGCCCGAGAGCTCGTCAATCGTCGCCGCGACGAGAAGCGTCAACAGACGATGAACATCATCGACCAGATGACACGCTCGATGCGCGACCGGGGCTCGTCTGCGGATGTGCATAAGAAGAAGACTGCGATTCGTTTTTTGGGTCCTTACATCAACGGCGGTTTCAACCGGTATCGCAAGAGCGACATTCCCGAGTTTCCGCAGGCGATCACCCTTGACTTCGACGGCTGGACAAGCAAAGCAGTCTCCGGTGACGAGGGCAATGAGCTGCGCGGCGATTATGTTCGTTATGTCGGCGAAGAGAAGAAGAAGGAGCTCGCTGAGCTTGGCCTCAAGATCGCGAAAGGTAATAAGAGTCACAAGATAGCAGCCGTTGTCCTTGCTGTTTTGGGAGTATTTCTCTTTGCGTTTGTGAACCAGCTTATCGGTATTCTGCTTCTTGCGGGGGCTGGCTATTGCCTAGTAAAGATGAGTCTCTCGGGCAAGCAGCATACTGCGGAGGCGGATAAGATTGAGGCCAAATACTCCAAACGCATTCAGGAGGGCTGCTCCGAGATCGATCTGGCGCTTAACCAGTGGAAGAGCGCGAAGGAAGCGGCGGCCGAGCGCGGCGACCTGCTTAAACTCGATAGGGTGGCCTAGCCGGGAGGGTTTGCCTCGATAATCCATGAAGGGAGTGAAATAGATGGCTGATGAAGTAACTGATTTCGACCATGACGATGCTGCAATGCAGGACTTCGATGCGCTGAGCGAACTCGATAGTCTGTTTGAAGAAGACGAGCGGCTAAAGCAGGCTGAGAACAATGTTTTGACTCAAAATCTATCGGGCTTTGCAAACTGCTTTCCCGATTGGGATTTACATCCGCCAGTAGCGTAGAAAAGCGCCTGAAGCACAGGCTGCGATTATTTGAAACATCGATGTTTCTGCGGGCTAGAAGCCATGGGGCTTTTGGCCCGCTGCCTTTTATATGCTGGCCAGCGGCATAGAATATCAACCGTATTCCAGGTTTATGGATGCCAGGCCGACTCGCTTCAGATTGGGCGCTACACCAACCTTCTCGACACTACCACCGGAAGGACCAGAAGGGCCTCGTCCGTTCGTGGACGAGGCCTTTTTGTGTGGCCTAACAGTTTTGCTATACTGCTAGCAAGTAGAGAGGAGCCGCTATGGGTACAGCAACAGTGCAGCTCAACACGCGAATCGATCCTATGCTCAAAGCTGGTGGCGATGCGGTCCTCACTCGCAATGGATTGGGGCCGAGTGATGCCATTCGTGCGCTTTGGGCCTATCTCGTCGAGCATCAAACATTGCCGGGATTTATGGTGGCGGATAAGCGCGAGGCATCCTGTGCGGAGAGTCTGGCCGAGCAGGGGTGTGGCCTGGCTTTTTCTTCGTTGGGGCTGAGCGCGTCGGATTTTGCACCGGCTGAATCTTCGGCGGAAGACTGGGACGCCGTACGGGATGATATGTATGATGCGATGATTGCCGACATCGAGGCGAATTGCCGATGATTGAGGCACAGCATCTCTTGGTAGATACGAATGTTTGGCTCGATTATTACCTGCAAGAGGGGGCGTTCGACGAAGCGGAGCACCTGGTGGAGCTTGCCGAGGCGGGAAAGATCGGCCTTCTGTATGCGCCAACGACGGCAAAGGATGTATTCTATATTTTGCCTCGGCGTCTAGCCCGGCGGAACGTGAATGGGATGAACGTGTCGTTTGCCTTGGCGTCATGGGCCTGCATTGAGCACATGATGCAGGTGGCAACCGCCTCTCCGCTTTCGTTGGCAGAGTGCGAGATGGCGCGCATGCTTGGCAAGCGCATGCCGGATCTTGAAGACAACCTCATCATCGCTTCGGGCGAGACAGCAGACGTTGACTACGTAGTCACGAGCGACCGGCGCATGCTGGAGGAGATGCCCGAAGTTTGCCTGACGCCTGCCCGCGCACTCGATATGATTGGGATCCTAAACTAACCTTGCCTGTCTCGTTTCGCTATCATATGGGGCATTGTGAACCTCATACAACTTTGGAGGACGGTATGGCGGATAACGCCGAGATGCTATTCTCGCCTGAGCTGGTGTTTTTTGATTGGGAGTGCGCGACGCCGGGTGAGGTGTTTGCGCGCCTCGAGGGTGAGCTTGCCCCGCGCGGCTACATTGCATCCGGTTGGCTCGATGCCGTCCGCGCGCGCGAGGATGCCTATCCCACGGGTCTCGCCATGCCGGCGGCCAACATCGCCATCCCGCACACCGATCCGGGGTTTGTGGCTAAGCCCTATATCGCGGTGGTGAAGCCCGCATCGACCGTGACGTTTAATGCCATGGCGGGCATGGGTGCCCCGGTGCCCGCGCAGATCATCATCAATCTGGGCATTGCCGAGCCGGGCGGCCAGGTCGAGGCCCTGCAAGCGCTTATGAATATCTTTATGGATGCCGACGCCGCAGCCGATGTGCTCGGCCAGACCACGTGCCAAGGCATGGTCGATGCCATCCGCCGCCACTTTTAGGGTCGGCACTTGGGGACTGTCCCAAACTGCCGGCAGAAAAGGAACGTCCCTAATTGCCGTCTGCCAGAGCGGTCCCCTTTGCACCAAAATGGTGCAGATTAACCTGTCCCCCATGCACCAGGTGTGCCGCGGGGGCTGCGTTGTGACACAATGGCGTTTGTTCGATTCGTGATGCGAAAGGCCAAACATGGCAAATAAGAAAAAGAACCCCGAGGCCGCACCGACGCCCGAGCAACAGGCTCGCGTCGCCTCCAGCTCTCGTCAGAAGCAGCGCAAGACCTATGTCTCCAAGACCGTCAAGATTGTCCTAGTGGTCATCGGCGTGCTGGCAATGCTGCTTTCCGTCTCGGCCATGGCGTGCTCCGGCCTGATGTCGCAGACTGAAAGCGCCAGCTCGGGCTATAAGCTCACTGGTGGCGTGGCTGCTACCATCAATGGCACCAACCTCACCGAGGACACCGTGACCAAGCAGATCATGAGCATGCGCACGTCCCATGGCTACACCAAGGACAAGGACTGGGCGCAGTATCTGGTCAACAACGATCTCACGCCCAAAAAGTACCGCAAGCAGCTCATCGACTCCTACACGCAGCAGATTCTGCTTCAACAGGCGCAGAAGGAAAACGGCGTGACCGTCTCGGACGAGGAGGTCGAGAAGGCCTGGAAGGACGCCTGCAAGAGGTCCGGTGGCGCCAAGGCCTTTAAGAAGACGCTTAAGACCTATGGCTACACCGAGGACACGTACAAGGACTCGCTCAAGGAGAGCCTGGCGCAGCAGAAACTCAAGGATGCAGTAGCACCCACAAGCAAGCCCAAGGACAGCGAGATTGTCGATTACATCAACGAGAACCTGTCCAAATACAATGACGCCCGTCGCTCGTCGAATATTCTGATCAAGGTCGGTTCTGGCGCATCTGACGAGGCCAAGGCCGCCGCCAAGGCCAAGGCGCAGGAGTGCCTGGACAAGATTAACTCCGGCGAGCTGAGCTTTGAGGGCGCTGTGAAGCAGTACTCCGACGATACCGGCTCCAAGGATAAGAAGGGCGATGTGGGCTGGGACAAGCTCACTACCTTCGTCGACAGCTACCAGAAGGCGCTCGAGGGGCTCAACAAGGGCGATGTGAGCGACGTCGTCGAGTCGACCTATGGTTACCACATCATCAAGTGCACCGACTACTTCCATGTCGATAGTCAAGTCGATGACATCAAGCAGGTACCCAAGGACATCAAGAAGTACGTCTCCAACGTGGTGAAGACGCAGGCAGAGAGCGCTGCGTACAGCGAGTGGCTGGAGCAGTACAAGAAGGACGCCGACATCACCGTTAACCCCATGCCCAAGGACGTGCCATACAACGTCAGCCTGAAGGGCGTCACCAAGAGTTCGGCCGACGATTCGTCGAAGACTGAGTAATCATGGGGCGGCGCTCGTGCGAGTGCCGCACGCACTATTGAGGAGGATTTGCAGATGACCAACGAAGAGCTGCAGAAGGAAATGATTGCGGCCATGAAGGCTAAGGACAAGGTTCGCCTGTCCATCATTCGCCAGGTCAAGGCCGAGGTGAAGAATATCGAGGTCAACGAGCGCCGCGATGTGACCGAGGAAGACGTCAACAGTATGATCAAGCGTCTGATTAAGCAGACGAGCGAGACGCTGGAGATGTCCATCAAGGCCGGCACCGACCAAGAGCGTACCGACAATCTGACCGAGCAGGTCAAGATTCTGGAGAGCCTGCTGCCCGCGCAGGTTTCGGGCGAGGAACTCGAAGCCCTGATTGATCAGGTTATCGCCGAGCTGGGCGCCACGTCCAAGAAGCAGATGGGCCAGGTCATGGGCGCGCTCGGCAAGGCCACCGGCGGCAACTTCGACAAGCCGGCCGCGGCAAAGATCGTGGGCGCAAAGCTTGCGTAATTTGTTACGCGGTTTTACCAAACCGCGTAACGGCTCGACGCTGCAAGCCCGTACACGCGGCAATCTGACGTTCAATTTCAAAGGCGCGACCATAAGGTCTGCGCCCTTTCATTTCACGTCACCTTGCTCGCGTGGAAGCGCTCATTGGGGACAGACTTAAATGAGTGCCCACTCATTAGGTACTCATTTAAGCCTGTCCCCAATGAGTAGCTGGGCGCCAAGGACTGTCCCCAGCTGTCGGCAGAAAGGGAACGTCCCTAACTGCCGGGTCAAGAGCGTCCAACGGCAAGTCTGAGCAACGATTATTGGATATTTTTTAGTCGAATGCTCGAATTTAGTGCTGCGCTACCGCATAAAAGGCAGCGTTTATGTATCGCAATTGTAACATTCGGGTTTCCAAACGGGTCAAGCAGGACGTTTTGAGGTCGGCGTGTTTATGCAAAGGCTAATATTGATAACCCAAAAGAGCTTAATGCGACTTGGGGCACACGGGTACCCCAGTTTATGGCAGATTAGGAAGGAACTCGTTCATGTCCGACATGATTCAGATCAAAGGACTTAACAAATACTTCGGAGACCTGCACGTTCTGAAGGACATCGACCTTACCGTTAAGGCTGGCGAGAAGGTCGTCATCATCGGGCCGTCGGGCTCGGGTAAGTCGACTCTCATCCGTTGCGTAGATTACCTCGAGGAGCCCACGTCGGGTGAGGTCATTATCGACGGCACGCCGCTCACCAAGAAGAACCACCTGGAGATGGCTCGCAAGTACAGCTCCATGGTGTTCCAGCAGTTCAATCTCTATCCCAACATGACGGTGCTCGGCAACCTGACGCTTGCTCCCATCAAGCTGCAAAAGAAGAGCAAGGAAGAGGCGACCAAGACGGCCATGGCCGCACTCGAGCGCGTCGGCCTTGCCCAGAAGGCCGGCGAGTATCCGCAGAACCTTTCGGGTGGCCAGCAGCAGCGCGTAGCCATCGCCCGCGCCCTGTGCACCAAGCAGCCCATCATCCTCTTTGACGAGCCGACCTCCGCACTCGATCCCGAGATGGTCCAGGAGGTGCTCGACGTTATGGTCGAGCTCGCGCAGGAGAACATCACCATGATCTGCGTCACGCACGAGATGGGCTTTGCGCGCCAGGTGGCCGACCGCGTCGTGTTTATGGACGACGGCCAGATTCTGGAGGAGGGCACGCCCGATCACTTCTTCGAGAATCCGGAGAATCCGCGTTGCCGCGACTTCCTGTCCAAGATTCTCCACTAACGACTAGCTCGTTTGTTTTTTGATTTCGTGTGCGGCTTGCCGCATCGAGATATGCCGAATGGGTTCGGCAGCACGGCGGCTGCGTCGCCTTGCAATGCGTATCACGTGGAAGGGGTACCAACAATGGATATGTCTCGTCGTCAGTTTTTGCAGGTAGCCGGTATGGGCATCCTGAGCGTTGCCAGCATGGGCACGCTCGCCGGCTGCGGTTCGAGCAGCGATGGCAAGTCCGGTTCCGCCAGTGGCAGCAGCGACTCCAAGCTTGCCGCCATCAAGGACCGCGGTAAGCTCAAGTGCGGCGTCAAGAAGGACGTTATCGGCTACGGTTATCTCGATACCAAGACCAAGAAGTATGAGGGCCTCGAGATCGACCTGTGCTACCAGATCGCCGCTGCCGTCCTGGGTGTCTCGTATGACGAGGCCGTCGAGAAGGGGCTCTGCGAGTTCACCGACGTCACGCCCAAGACCCGTGGCCCGTTGATCGACAACGACCAGCTCGACATCATCGCCGCCACCTACACCATCACCGATGAGCGCAAGAAGAGCTGGGACTTCTCGACTCCGTACCGCACCGATCACGTCGGTATTCTGATCAAGAAGAAATCCGGCATGACCAAGATGGCCGACCTCGACGGCAAGATTATCGGCGTTTCCCAGGGTTCCACCACCAAGGACCTGGTGCTCCAGATGCTCAAGGACCAGAATGTCGACGCCACGCCCGAGTTCAAGGAGTTCCCGGACTACCCGTCCATCAAGAGCGCCCTGGACGCCGGCAACATCGACGCCTTCGCCATGGACCGCTCAACTCTCAAGGGCTACACCACGGACGACTGCGAGCTCCTGCAGCCCGATGTTGAGTTTGGCGCCCAGGACTACGGCGTGGCCACCAAGAAGGGCAGCGACCTGTCCAAGACCGTCGACGACACCGTCAAGAAGCTCAAAAAGGACGGCTGGCTCGACAAGGAATACACCAAGTGGGACCTGCTCTAACGTAAGCTCTTTGCCATCGTAACCAGCGCGATGGGCGCTTGCGATGGCCGTATATCGCCCGGATGCCCGTGCGTCCGGGCGATTTGTTAGGAAAGATAGGAAGGAACGCTCGTCATGCTCGATGGACTCCTCGATCCCATGCGATGGCAGATGACCTTTAGCGAGATGGATAGCTTTTGGGATGGCTTTTTCGTCACGCTGCAGGTCGTGGTTGCCGGCTTGGCGCTCTCGCTGATTCTGGGCACGCTGCTGGGCGTGTTTTCTACCACGCGCTCCCGCGTGCTGCGCGCGATTAGCCGCGTGTATGTTGAGTTCTACCAGAACACGCCACTGCCCGTTCAGGTGTTCTTTATGTACATGGCGGGCCCCCAGCTGCTCCAGGTCATTACGGGGGCGGACGGCCCCGTTCGCATCTCCTCGTTTGCGCTCGGCTTTTTAGGCGTCGGCCTGTATCACGCTGCCTATGTGTCCGAGGTTATCCGTACGGGTATCGAGGCGGTACCGCGCGGTCAGATGGAAGCGGCGCTTTCGCAGGGCTTTAGTCGCGTGCAAGCGTATCGCTACATTATTCTGCCGCAGACGTTTAAGGTCATCCTGCCTCCGCTGTGCAATCAGGCGCTCAACCTGGTTAAGAACACGTCGGTGCTTGCGCTCATCGCCGGTGGCGACCTCATGTACAACGCCGATGGTTTTGTCTCGACCTATGGCTACCTGCAGGGTTATATCCTGGCATGCGCGATGTACTTTATCATCTGCTTCCCGCTGGCGCTGCTCGTCCAATGGCTCGAGCGCCGCTCTAAGCTCCGTCCCCGCGCCAAGGTGATCCCCGGCGTGACCGATGCTGCCGCAAAGGAGGCGTAAGCGATGCAGATTTTCAATGCCGACAACCTGAGCTTTATCATGCTCGGCTTTGCAAAGACGCTCGAGATTTCGTTCTTTGCCATCATCTTCTCCATCATCCTGGGCACCGTGCTCGCGATGATCAAGCAGTACTGCAGGGGCAAGCTGCGCCCGTTTTCGATTTTGGTTAGTGCCTATATCGAGCTGTTCCGCTGCACGCCTAACCTGCTGTGGATCCTGTTTATCTACTTCACCGTCAAGGGCGACGACGTGGTGATTTCGGTCTTGGCCTTTACGGTCTTTACCTCGGCGGTTATGGCCGAGATTATCCGCGGCGGCTTTAACTCGATTCCCAAGAGCCAGTTTGAGGCGGCGCAGAGCCAGGGCTTTGGCTTCTTTGCGACGATGCGCATGATTATCTTGCCGCAGACGTTCAAGACCATCATCCCCGCGCTCTTTAGCCAGTGCACGACGGTGATTAAGGACTCCTCGTATCTTGCGGGCATCAACGTTGCCGAGTTCATGTACTCCACCAAGGTCGTTATGGCGCAGACCTCGGAGCTTTCCCAGGTGCTTGCCCTGTACGGCTTTACCTTCGCGATGTACTTTATCCTCAACTTTGGTATCTCGCTGCTGGTCCGAGCCTATCAGCGCCGCATCGTGGCCGCATAGTCCTGCTCTCCCAAGCCCGGCACCCTGTCCCTCAATCGTCGCTTGCGTACATTTAGTACGCGGCGCTCTTCTTGCGGGGCAATCTGCCGCACTTGGGAAACCAGGACGGTCGTAAGTGACAAAATGGGATTTAGGAATTGCCTATTTCCCGTTTGTTAGAAAGGAATCGCGATGAGCGATCTGGAGAACAAGAAGAGCCCTGTGGTCATTACCATCGCGCGTGACTTTGGTGCCGAGGGCCACGAGATTGGTCGTATCCTTGCCAACGAACTGGGGATTCCGCTGTATGACAACGAGCTGCTGGTGCGCGCGTCGCTGCGTGCGGGCGAGTCGCTCGATAAGATGGCCGCCTATGACGAGCGTCTGGCCGTGGAGAACATGGCGTTTCTGCCCGACCGCTACGACGCGCGCTCGTACTCGGACAAGTTGTTCCAAAAGATGAGCCAGGTGATTTTGGACCTAGGCGAGACCGAGAGCTGCATTATCGAGGGTCGCCTGTCCGACTATCTGCTGCGCAATAACCCCAATCACATTGCCGTATTGGTGACCGCTCCCTTTGAGGACCGCGTCGAGATTGTGCGCAAGAAGCGTGGCCTCAACAAAAAGAAGGGAGCCAAGCTGGTCAAACAGCAGCAGAAGGCGCGCGAGGCGTTCTATAAGCGCTACAGCGCCGGCAAGTGGAAGATGACGAGCGGCAAGGACATCGTCGTCAACCGCGCCAAGTTGGGCCGCGAGGGTTGCAAAGACGTTATCGCCGCCGCCTACCGCTACAAAGCAGCGCAGCTCGAAGGCTAACCGATCAAAACCACCGCAAAGGGGGCACCTTTGTGGTGGTTTTTGTTTTAGGCCGAGGGGAAGGCTTTGACGGCAGTGCCTATCCTCGGCTTTTGCAAAATCTCGATCTGTAACACCAAGCCAGCGAAAATGGCTCTAACTGTTACAGATTGAGATGAACCGTTCGGCCGTCAGCCCAACGTCTTGATCTGTAACACCAGGCGGCATAGTTGGTCTCTAACTGTTACAGATTGAGATGAAACGGAGACAGCCGGCGCAATGTCTTGATCTGTAACAACTACGGGGCTCAACGGGACCTAACTGTTACAGATCGAGACAAACCGACCAGCCAGGCCCCCAACCACCACAAAGGTGCCTGTCCCCATCGTGGTGGTCGGGCGGCCGGCATAGAAAAAGTCCCCGCCGGGCGTGTGCTCGACGGGGACTTTGCCGTTTGATGACTAGTGCTGCAGGTGATTACTCGTCCAGCAGGCTCTTGGTGATCGAAGCGGCGGCCTTCTTGCCGGCGCCCATCGCCAGAATGACCGTAGCGGCACCGGTGACGATGTCGCCGCCGGCCCAGATGCGGGGATCGGTGGTCTGGCCGGTCTCCTCGTCAGCGACGATGTAGCCCCACTTGTTAAGCTCCATCTTGCCGCCGATCTTGGCAGCGAAGGGGTTGGCGTTGGTGCCGATAGCCGAGATCGCGACGTCGCAGGGGATCTCCTCGATGGCGCCTTCGACGGGCACCGGGCGACGACGGCCGGACTCGTCGGGCTCGCCGAGCTCCATCTTCTGGACCTTGACGGCGCACACGGAGCCGTCCTCGCCAGCGACAAACTCGAGCGGGGAAACGAGCGGCAGAACCTCGACGCCCTCGGCCTTGGCATGGTGCAGCTCGGCGCGACGGCAGGGCATCTCGTCCTCGGTACGACGGTAGGCGATGATGGCGTGCTCGGCGCCCAGACGCTTGGCGGTACGGACGGCATCCATAGCCACGTTGCCGCCGCCCACGACAGCCACCTTCTTGGGGTGCTGGATGGGAGTGTCGGAATCGGGCTTATAGGCCTTCATCAGGTTGATACGGGTCAGGAACTCGTTGGCGGAGTAGACGCCCTTCAGGCTCTCGCCCGGGATGCCCATGAAGCGGGGCAGGCCGGCACCGGAACCCACGAAGACGGCCTCATAGCCGTACTCGCCCATCAGCTCGTCGATGGTGAGCACCTTGCCGATGACCATGTTGCACTCGAAATCGACGCCCATCTTCTTGAGGCCGTCGATCTCCTGCTGGACGATGGCCTTGGGCAGACGGAACTCGGGGATGCCGTACATCAGCACGCCGCCGGCCACGTGGAGGGCCTCGTAGACTGTGACCTTATAGCCCAGCTTGGCGAGGTCGCCTGCGGCGGTCAGGCCGGCAGGGCCCGCGCCGATGATGGCGACCTTGTGGCCGTTGGACGCAGGCACGACGGGGGCAGTGTGGACATTCTCACGGTGCCAGTCGGCCACGAAGCGCTCCAGACGGCCAATGCCGACGGGCTCGTTCTTGATGCCGCGGGTACACTTGCCCTCGCACTGGCTCTCCTGCGGGCAGACGCGGCCGCAGACGGCGGGCAGGGAAGAGGAACGATTGATGACCTGATAGGCGGCTTCGAAGTCACCCTCGGCCAGATGGCCGATGAACTCGGGGATGTCGATGCCGACGGGGCAGCCGGTCTGGCAGGGCTTGTTCTTGCAGTGGACGCAGCGCTTGGCCTCGTTCACGGCCATCTCGGCGGTGTAGCCCAGAGCCACTTCCTCAAAATTCTTGTTGCGGACGTTGGGGTCCTGGGTGGGCATAGGACACTTTTTGGGGTCCATATTGAAAGCCATTTTACATTCCCTCCTGAGTCTTGAACAGATTGCAGGCCTTTTCCCGGGCCTTGGCCTCAAAGGGGCGGTACATGGTGCCGCGGGCCATTGCCTCGTCGAAATCCACGAGGTCGCCGTCGAAGTCGGGGCCGTCCACGCAGGCAAACTTGGTCTCGCCGCCCACGGTCAGGCGGCAGCCGCCGCACATGCCGGTGCCGTCGATCATGATGGGGTTCATGGAGACGATGCTCTTGAGGCCGTGCTTCTGGCAGGTCTTGACCACGAACTTCATCATGATGAAGT
>JAIJJM010000582.1 GCA_022728415.1 Collinsella sp.
AGCAGGCGGGCTGGTACGCCTACGCCGACGCGGTGCGCGGCGTGCTGGAGGGAGGGAATCCCTGTGGCGCGTGAGTGCGTGAACGAATATCTGGAGACGGTGGGCGGCCAGATCCGCTGGCGGCGGGCCCGGCGGGTTCTCCTGCGGGAGCTGTCCGACCATATTGCCGATCAGGCCGCCGCCTTTGAGGCGGAGGGCCGGAGCCCGGAAGAGGCCCTGGCCGGCGCGGTGGCCGAGATGGGGGAGCCGGAGGCGGTGGGCCGGGAGCTGGACCGCCTTCACCGCCCCCGGAACCGCTGGGGGCTGGCGATCACTGTGGCGGCCCTCTTTGCCGCGGGCGTGCTGCTCCAGCTCTTCGCCGCCGGGCTCATGGGGGACGCCAAGGACGTCTTCTACTTCCGGCGGCAGGTTTTGGGCCTGCTGCTGGCCGCCGGGGTTTTGACCGGACTCTGGTTTTCCGACTACACCCTCCTTCTGCGGCGGAAATGGGCTCCGGCGGCGGCGCTGCCTTCCTGCGCGGCCTGCGTGTCGGTGGCGGGGGTGTGGGTCACGATGCGCGGGGCGTATCCGTGGCGCTCGTCTGCGCGCACGGCCTTCCAGCCGGAGACCATCTCGCGGATGGCGGCCTCGGGGTCGTCGGCGCCCGCGATGGCGGAGACCGCGAACCAGCCGGCGGCCTTCGTGCCGGCCAGCATGGCCATGTCAGCCGCGGTCACGCCGCCGCCGACGACGACCGGGAACTCGCTGGCGGAGCAGATCGTGTTGATCTGCGCGGCATCCAGGGTCTTGCCGGAGCCGTCGTTGCCGCCCACCGAGGCTTCCGGCTTGGTGGAGGAGACGTGCAGAGGTCCGGCGCCGATGTAGTCGATGCAGCCGTCGGGCAGCTCATTGATGAGTCGGACCAGGGACTCGGTCTCAGCCGACAGTCCCACGATCGCTTCGTCGCCCAGCAGGGCGCGGGCCTCGCGCGGCTCCATATCGCTCTGGCCGATGTGCACGCCGTCGACCTTGATGCCCTTGCGGCGGGCCTGCCACACCACGTCGGCGCGGTCGTCGATCACGAAGGCCACGGAGTCGGACTTCTCGTTGTCCTCGATGATCTGCGCGATGTCGCGGGCCATCTCGGTCAGCTCGGAGGCATCGGCGCCCTTGGCTCGCAATTGAATGAAGGTGGCGCCGCCGTGCAAGGCCTGATCGATCACCTCGGTCAGCGGCCGGTCCTTGCAGTCCTGGGGGCCGACCACGAAGTACGCGCTCAGGTCGAACGAATCGCGCATGGACGCGAATGGGTATTCATTGCTCATCTGTTGTTCCTTTAATTGTGTTATTGGAAGAATATGATGCCGGCGCCACTCATCGGGAGCACCGGGAAGGGGCGGCTATCGCATGTCGATCGCGCGGTCTGCCACCTCCTCGGCGGTAACGTTCCACAGCGCGTCCAGTAGCGCCACCTGGAACGAACCGGGGCCGTTGCTTCGTTTCTCGGCTATCTCGCCGGCCGTGTTGTACAGCGATGTGGCGGCGAGCGCGGCGATCAGCGGCTGCGCGACGGCGAGATACACGGCGGTGACGCCGCCGAGCGAGCATCCGGCGCCGGTGATTTTCGTCATCATGGCGCTGCCACCCGCCAGCCGGTACACGTGTTCGCCGTCGGTCACCATGTCCGCTGCGCCGGAGACGGCCACCGCCGCCGTGCCGTTGGCGCCGTGCCTCGCCATGAACCGTGCGAGCCGCTGCGCCGGTGCGATGACGGATTCCACGTCGTCGACGGATTCCACGCCGGCGGGCTTGGATGCGGTAATGGTCGCGGATTCCTCGTTCAGCCCCCACATGGCGTCGAGCGCGATGATCTCCGAGGCGTTGCCTCGGATCACGGTCGGCGGATAGCGCTTGAATGACTGCAATATGGCGGTTCTGGTCTCTCCAATGCCGGCGGCGACGGGGTCGAGCACCCAGGGATGGCCGGTGTTGTGGAACGCCCTCGCCACTTGCGGCAGCGCGTCCTTGTAGAACGGCAGCAGGGTGCCGACGTTGATGTAGTCGGCGCCGCTGATCGTGGCGGTGTCGATGATGTCGTCCGGCAGGAAGCTCATGGCCGCCG
>JAIJJM010000583.1 GCA_022728415.1 Collinsella sp.
GCGAGCTTGAGATTGCGCGGGTCGATCTTCCCGGCGACGAGCACATGAACGTTGTAGGCCATATTGCGCCCGAAGCGATGGAGTTGCTGCCGTTCGTTAAGCGAGGCTTTGGGGTACGGTTTGTTTAGCGTGTGACCCGTGGGCTACAATTGCTCCGTGATGCGAAGGCGCCTTGTATGGTGTGTACCTGCGTTGGCCGATCTATATTCGGAGGATTCCCATGACCGTACTGTTTGTTGAATATCCCAAGTGCTCGACCTGTAAAAAGGCCAAGGCATGGCTGGACGAACATGGGGTAGAGTACGTCGACCGCGATATCGTTACGGACAATCCCTCGGCTGAGGAGCTCGCGACCTGGATTGCTCGTTCGGGGCTGCCGGTGCGACGCTTCTTTAACTCGTCGGGCATGAAATATCGAGAGTTGGGCCTGAAGGCGCGCCTGGATGCGGGTATGACGGACCAGGAATGCTACGAGCTACTGGCGACTGACGGTATGCTAGTTAAGCGCCCGCTGTTGGTGGGCGATGACTTTGCGATTCCGGGCTTTAAGGAAGCGGCCTGGGCCGAGGCGCTGCTGTAGCAACTGTGGAAAGCGCGTCTCGTTTTGAGCGCTGGTTCTGGGACACGGTTTCCGGTTGGAGGCTCTACGGGAAAGTGGAGACCAGTTTGAGCTTGAAATCTGGGACGCACTTTCCGCCGGCGGGCCTGGCCCAATCAGTCCTCCAGTTGCGCCCATTCGTGTGGGTCGTAGGTCTTTACGTACGTGTCGGGTGTGTCGCTCCAGTACTCTTCGTCCATAAAGGGCAGGTATGCCTGAATGCCGGGGCAGATAAACGGAATCCGTTGCCGCTGCAGGCGCTCGCGCTGCCGCCGCTCCAGGTTCGTCTCGGATATGACGGTCGGCATGCCGGACAGCTCGACGAGGCTTGCCTGGATGCGCTTGAGGTCGGGGAGCGCCGCATGCCATGACGTTCGCATGATCAAAAATGAGGCGCGGCGGTAGTTTGCCTGCACTACCGTGATGGCGGGGCGCAGTGTGGGATGGATTTTGTCCCGTTCGGGCCAAAGGTCAGCAGTGATCTCGAGCCCCAGGGTCTCCCATAGGTAATCAAGCTCTTCGTCCATGGCGCCTCGATATCTACGCGATCATTGATACTTCGATTGTGTTGCCTGGTGCTATCGTTTTCGCGGTAGAATCTGCCAACGGTTGACGGCTACCGCTCGCGGCGTTTTGCCCTTCGTGTACAGCGGTCGGCTTCACAGGTCCTTCACGGGTTGGACGAAATTAGGCCAATTTGGCCGAATTTCAAAAAAGTCAAAATTGGGGCTTGCGTCATGGCGAGACTTCCCGTATATTTCTTTCTTGCGCAAAGGCACAGCTGAGCGCAGCAATGCAGTCATTGGGATGTCGTCTAATGGCAGGACAGCGGATTCTGGTTCCGTCAATGGGGGTTCGACTCCCTCCATCCCAGCCATTGTATTTGCTACATATGGCCCGTTCGTCTAGCGGTTTAGGACGCCGCCCTCTCAAGGCGGAGATCACCAGTTCGAATCTGGTACGGGCTACCCACAAATGAACGCCCGGGCCTCGCAAGAGACCCGGGTTTTGTGTATCGACCGTATATACGGCGCCTGCCGTGTTTCGCTCAGATCGAGGAGTAGCCATGGATCTGCCCATCAGCTTGCAAGACATTACGTATGCCGAGAACTATCTGGCGCAGGGCGACCTGGCTACGGCGACGCCGCTGTTGGAGCGCCTGGTGGAGCTTGCCGAGGAGTATATCGACGCCGAGTGCAAGACGGAGGAGAAGCGCCAATACTTTAGCTTCGATAGCAAGTTTGAGCGCTTGGCCTATCGCCGCGTTGAGAAGGATCCGCGCGAACTCGTGCAGGTCGAGGTGCCGTTTGACCGCCTGTACTCTGACATGGCGTTTGCCTACATTCGCCAGCAGGATTATGTGAGCGCTCGTAATGCCCTGATGCAGGCTGTGCGTTGGGACCCCATGAACTGCAACTATCGCTTAGATTTGGCCGAGCTGTTCCGCGCACTCGAGGACAAGCAGGAATGGGCATCGCTCTCGTTCTCAGTGCTGGAG
>JAIJJM010000584.1 GCA_022728415.1 Collinsella sp.
GCGTCGGGGTTGAAGGGACTGACAAGGAACCTGGGCGCACCGGCACCTACCAAAGCACCTGGCTTCTCGGCATCAGTCGTCGGTTTCAGCTTTTTCATAAACTCTTCATCTTGGCAATAATAAGTATCATCGATGAGATCTTCGACTGTCACGCCAAGAGCTTTGGCAATAAGGAACACTTGCCGCAAATTAAGTTTTGTTTCTCCTTTAAGCATCAGGGTGATAGTAGGCCTCGAAACTCCTAAGGCGTGGGCTAAGTCTTTCTGAATCTTGCCGGTCAATCGCATATAGCGGCGAATGTTGTAACGCGCTACGTCTTCAAAACGTTGCGCTTCTATCTTCACCTGTTCTGAAGTTTCCGTGACTTCCATCGGTTAATCCTTTCCAAATAAAGATAACTATATCAAACAATGTTTAATATTGCTAACCTATTGGGCATGTTTGCATTTGCGGGGCGAAAAAATGTCTGCATGGGCGAACTCATGTTGTCGAATGTTTTTCTTCCTGCTGCTCAAAAAACGTTGCATCGCTTGGGGGAGGTCGTAGATATAGGGATATATGGCATTGATCGATCCTGTTGGAGATGTGGACGGACCTCTGTGGCAATTACTAATCTTTGTCCCCTCGACTGCGAAAGTGGTATTTCCTTGGTGGAAGCTTGGGAAAGCATAGATATGTGTTATGCTAAGGAGCTTTTGGAAATTGCTGGGCATTCCGCCGCGAAGCAAATTAAATATCGATCTTCGCGTAGGGCGGGGCGTTATATGTCAAATGGTTGCGCATATTGTGATGCGTTATTCGGAAACTTTTGTATAGATGAGGATATTCTGGATGGACAAAAGCCTCGTCTGATTGCTTCTGTGAAAAGACCTTTGCAGGAATGGGCCATCATGGTGGCTCAATTTCATCTTTGATTTAAAAGTTTCCTTTCTCTAGTGCTGAAACCGCATTGTGGAGATGCGGTTTTTAAAATTTCGACACGCCGTAAATTAACCTAACTTGAGGTTAAAAAAACCAACCCATATACTGAGGTTAGAAATTTTAACTTAGCTGAAATGGGGTTAACGATGTCGAATATGAAGAGGTGGATGGCGGAGGTGGGATTAACTCATCGCCAGCTTGCTGTTCAGCTCCATCAGTCGCCGGCCAGCGTGACTCAGAAAGTCAATCTGCATACACATTGGCAGCGCAGAGACTGTGCCGTTCTCCGCGAACAGTATGGTCTCTCAGCCGATTTCGTTCAGGATCTCATTCCGTATGAGACAGCTTTCCCCAATGGTGTACAGGAGGTTATGTGATGGCTGGTGGAATTTTCGAGCAGTATAACTGGCCGGAGGGCCGGAGCGATTATGTGGAGGTGTGCGACGGATGCCACACAGCAATCTGGTCGACCCGCTGGAACGAGGAGACGTCTGACGGCTTCGACGCGTTTCTCGCCGAAAACGGCTGGCGCGACTACATCGACCAGCTCGATTCCCGGATTCTGAACCTCTGCCCGGCCTGCGCCTTGCTCGCACTGCGCCTTGGCGAGACCTGCGGGCTGGCCGACACCTGGCTCCGCCCCACGCATGCCTACACGCATGCCTTCCGGGAGGTCGATGCACAGCTCTCCGCCCGCGAACGGGTGGTGGCGAACCTGCTGTTGACCGAGGGGAGGGCGGCATGAAGTTATTCAATGGCTATGTACTCGGCACGTCCGGCGGTGGCAAGTCCTTCGATGTGAAGGTGAGGAAAGCGGACGACTTCGCCTTTGACGAGCCGATTGTCATCGACCCGGAGAAGCTAGGCGTTGATGTCGCTGCCAAATGCATCAACGGCAAGGATCCATTGCACGCCGTTGTCTTGGGAGGTGTTTTTACTCCGTATGGCCCGTTGCTCACCGACGACTATGGTCGGTCCATACGTTTTGCCGAGTACGGAGACGGACCATGCCGCTTCGGGGATCGTCCCATCCAGGTCATGAAGCCATATGAGTGGCTTGCCGACCGTGTCTACGTATTTGATGACGAGGCCGTCGCATCGTCTAAACACGATGTGTTTCGTTTTGTTGTTGAGGCCTGCCGCTGCTTCGTTGGTGGTGACGGAGACCAT
>JAIJJM010000585.1 GCA_022728415.1 Collinsella sp.
GATATTATATCAGTTCTGCTGATTTAACCGCAGAGAAGTTCGCCACAGCAATCCGAAACCACTGGCACGTGGAGAATAAGCTGCACTGGCGTCTGGACGGTGTGCCGCAGGAACACAAGATAGCTGCATAAGGATACGCAGTTAGCTTTTGTATAAGCTCATAAAGAGATGGTGGAAGGCCCACCGGGATCGGCTGTCGGAAGCAGATTCCAAACCACTTCATGCTGCTGTGGTAAAGAGCCATGGTAGTGAGCGATGAAGTAAAGCGTGAGTGAAAACTCAGCAGGTAAGATACTCATGAGACGAGTGAACCCGAACCCATGTTGACGCGTCGTAAACCAGAGACTGACATCAAAACCGAAGGGGCGTCCAGCCTTCGGGATAAGTCTGCGAGTGAATTCCGAATGCTGCGCAGACGGTGTCCGGCGTAAAGTGGGCGTGACGGAGTATCAGGCTCTTCCTGGGAACTGCGGGAACCTGTCGTTGTGATGATAAGGGAGAAATGCAAGTCACTGAATTGGCGAGCATGAAAGTACCGATGCACAGCACAGGGACGGAGCCGTTCGTAGTAGTGATGAAGCTTCTGTAATGGAGGTGGAGCGAAGGGGCGGCATCAGACAGTCTTTGGACAGTGTTCAACTGAACATGTTCAGGAGGAGACAATGACAAAGACAAAAGCGTTTAACATTGATAAGTCACTGGTGGTCAGCGCGTACAGGCGAGTGAAGACCAGTGCAGGCGCGGCGGGAATTGATAAGCAATCGCTGGCGGACTTTGATAAACGGTTAGTTGATAATCTGTACAAAATCTGGAACCGACTTTCTTCAGGAAGTTATTTCCCACCGGCAGTGAAAGCGGTGGCAATTCCGAAGAAATTGGGTGGAGAGAGAATTCTGGGTATCCCGACAGTCAGCGATCGTATCGCGCAGACGGTGGTAAAACTGGCCTTTGAGCCACAGGTTGAGCCACATTTTCTGGCAGACTCTTACGGCTACAGACCGAATAAATCGGCACTGGATGCTATAGGGGTAACGCGTAAGCGTTGCTGGTATTACGACTGGGTACTGGAATTTGACATCAAAGGGCTGTTCGATAACATCCCGCACGAACTGATAATGAAAGCCGTGGACAAACACAATCCGGCCCGGTGGGTAAAATTGTATATACAGCGGTGGCTGACAGCGCCGATGGTGATGTCAGACGGAGAAGTCAGAGCACGAACAATGGGAACGCCGCAGGGAGGTGTCATAAGTCCGTTGCTGGCAAACCTGTTCATGCATTATGTGTTTGATAAATGGCTGGCAAAATATTATCCGAAAGTGCCGTGGTATCGATATGCTGATGATGGCATTTTGCATTGTCACAGCGAAGCAGAAGCGACTGAAATGCGAGAAGTATTACGCAAAAGATTTAGCGAATGCGGACTGGAAATGCATCCGGAGAAAACGCGAGTTATCTACTGCAAAGATGGAAGCCGGAAGGGTGATTATGAACATACCATGTTCGACTTTCTGGGGTACACATTCAGGCGACGCGTAGTAAAGAACGTTAAGCGAAACAGTCTGTTTGTAAGTTTTACCCCCGCAGCGAGCAAATCAGCGCTAAAGGCAATGCGTCGGGAAATCAAAGCGACAGGGATAAGGAAAAGAGTGGATTTAAGCATTGAGCAGATAGCGAAATGGATAAATCCAAAACTGAATGGCTGGATAAATTATTACGGGCGATATACCTGTTCGGAATTATACAGCGTGTTCAGATATATCAATAAAGCACTGGTGAGGTGGGGGCGTAAGAAATATAAAATGCTCAGCCGATACAAGACAAGAGCCTCAAAATTTCTGGAAGAAATGGCGAAGCGAAGTCCACAGTTGTTTGCCCACTGGCGTCTGAAGATGAGAGGCGGACTTGTTTGATGGGAGCGGTATGAGCCGAGAGGTTCACGTACCGTTCTGCGAGAGGCTGCGGGGGAGGTTCCTGCGGCCTACTCACCTGGTAATGAATGAAGACGACTGCAAAATAAGAAGAGGAAATGCAGCAGAATTATTTTCAGGGATACGGCACATCGCTATTAATATTTTGACGAATGATA
>JAIJJM010000586.1 GCA_022728415.1 Collinsella sp.
TTCATTGTTGACTCGAACTCGACTTCAGATAAATCACGCTTCACCCTTGATGCAGATTCGGGTTCATGTTCAGAATGTTGATTAACTGGCTGCGAGTCCTGTTGTCTTTCCAGATTCAACAGGCCCAACTGCTGATTCAGGAGCTCCAGGTCCTCCTGTACCTTCACGCGCTCCAGGAGTACCGGGTCATCCAGGAGCTCCAGATCCATAAGGTCATCCAGATCCTCCAGCTTCTCCAGCTTCTCCAGCTTCATCTGGCCCTCCTTGTGCAAAAAGCCCAAAAGGTCCTTCAGGCCCTGCTGTTTTTTCAGGCCCTCGACGGCTTTGAACAGCGTCGGTAAATTGTCTTTGTCCCACGGGTTACCATTACAGTCAAACACCTTCAGGCTCTGGGGCTGTGGCACCTGTACCGTTTTAAACTTGTTTTCTCCACAGTAGTAAATTATTAGTTTGGGCGGCAGCCGTGGTGCAGAGATCAAATCGTTACTAGAACAGTCAAATACTTTCAGGCGAGTCAAGTTCTCCAGCATCTCATCAGGTATTGAGTGAATATTGTTGCCGGCACAGGATAGTTTATACAGGTACTGGGGCATCGACGGCGGTAAAAATTGCAAGAAGTTTTCAGAACAGTTAATCACTCTCAGGTTAGTCGACAGCTCAGGCAGCCAGATAATACAGTTTTCATAGCACTTCAGTACCATCAGTTTTGAGGGCTGCACCTTCGGTAACAAGATCAGGACGTTATCTGTACAGTCAAGCACCAGCAGCCACTTTGGCATCACCTTCGGTAACGCGGTCAACACGTTTTTACTGCAGTAAAATTCAATCAGATGTGGAGGCAAATTCTCAGGGAGTGAAGTCAATCCCAGGTTGCTAAGATTGAGCATACTCTGTCTTGTAATGAGACATTCCTTCATTCTGCGCAATGCTTCTGCCCGGTTTTCAATCCGGCTTGCTGGCAGGTTTTCTTCCAGGATATTTTCCTTGATTTCTTCCAGACTTTCTTTCAGGTCTTCTTGGGGAATTTCTGACTGTTTGTTTTGCTGGTTTTCTTCCAGGATTTCGTACAGGTTTTTTTGCAGGTTTTCTTGCAAACCATCCCGCTCCATAGCCCATTGGCACCATTCGGCGACCATCATGAACTCGTTATGTTGCGGATTCGGATTCAGGCGCTCCAACGTGATGATGGTATTGTCTACCATATGTATTTTCACTTCGCCCGCGGTACTGAGGTCAATGATCTGCCGGTGGTCATCACCCCAGCTAAATATTTGCGGGCCGATATACTTCATGTTCCGCAAAATTTCATTCTTGAGTTCCACCGGCAGGAAGAACTGCCCTGGTGGGCGTACGCCTGGGTTAACGGAAGATGGGAGAATGCCGGGGGCGAATGGGCGGATGTCTTTAATGCTGGCCATAATGCTACGTATCCTTGAAATAAATATCCTCTGGCAGCGCCGGAGACGTGAATGTGGTCACCGCAAAGGTGCCACAGGACGTCACTTGCGCTGATATAACGACTCATCGTTGACTTTTTCCCTTGGTCAGAAATGCCGTGTCGGGTTTGGTACATGCTGTATTACGGCCCAGGCAGCTCTGACGTATTAAAGAAAATACGAGAGCGAACGACCCGGAAATAATCGTTATTAAGCAAAGGAATAACTATAAGAAATCGCTCATGCATCCGGTGCTACAGGCGGATGAAACGCCACTACAGTTACTGAGCAGTCTGAAACGCGTATTGTGTGGGCTACGCCAGTGCGGCAGGTTGCGTGGGGGAATATGTTCAGGCGATGTCAGGCTGGGGCCCCTGATGGTTGACGGGGATACCGGTAATGCGGGGCTGGTTATTCTTCACCTGTTGCAGTCAGAAGAAGCCATTATGCTGACTTTCTTGAGCCGGCGTTTTGAGTTGATTAGCCAGAGCCTGCAATGGTTTGTCATCCATAATTTAACCTTCTTCTGATGTTGGAATGTGCATATCAAAATCAGGAAATGACAAGTTTATATGCAGGCTCAGGCTGAGTTCGCAAAGCATCGCATCCGGCGATAGATGCTGTATTAAATTTAAGATTCAGCTTCCTCTTC
>JAIJJM010000587.1 GCA_022728415.1 Collinsella sp.
CACTCAATTTCTGGTTTAAAATGGAAACCTGATTCTGAACGTTTTCTGCCATCCACGATCCGTAAACGCAATAAACCCTTTGACCATCAGAGTGTCTCATTTGACACATCACCACGTCGGATGTTGTTACGACCACAGACGCAACAGTAACCTCTGGATAATTTAATCTTCGTTCTTATTTTTATTAATATACTGCGTTATAAAAATGAGCGATTTTTGATAGTGGTAATTTTATTATGTTTTAGAATGCTCCCTGGGCAATATAATTTATTAAACAGGAGTGTAAATGTTTCCATTAAATGATCTTTCGTTAAAAACTCAGCCGGTTCAATTAAATAAAGTCACATCTAATACTGAATCTACGATAAAACAACACGAGTTAGTATCTGATGATGCAATCATAAATGAATTATCAAGTGAGTTAGTCAGTTGTCTTGGAAATGGTAAGTTTACACCAATTAGTGAAGACAGCAAATTATTTAATATGCTGTCAGAATTTAAGTTATTGCACTCAGAATATTTCGAATGGGGTGATTATACTCTCTGGTTTCAAGATTTCTCGATTTATAATAAGATGGGTTTTATCATGATAGAAAAAAAACAGGGAACTGGTAACCCACCCATTCGGCATACATTAGAGTTTATATCGACTAATATTGCAGAGTTTCTAGACAACTTTACGAAAATTACAGATTCCAGACTTTGCAAAGGTTTCAGTGACTGGGCTAATTCAGTCAAAGAAGGCGCATCGAATGACTTCAAAAAAAATGTGGATATAGCATTGGTGAGATTGTTTAAATGTGTTGAACTCCACAATAGTAAACTTGACTTAACAGATCTTCACTTGGGGTCTTTGCCACCTCTTCCAGACTGGATTGAGGTGCTTTCTCTTCGTCATAATGGCCTTGCCACAATACAAATTCCCAAATTCTGCAAAGAATTAGAACTCGATTTTAATAATTATATGGTATTTCCAAAAGTATCCGATGGAATTACCCAGGTCTCCGTAGATAATAATCTGATATCGCGTGTTGACTCATCTCCGTCAAAGGCTATGAAAATTTTTATTTATCGCAATAAAATATGGTAAATACCAGCAATGCCTGAGACTACTAATCTGTTTAATTGTGGTGATAATAAGATAAAAAAATTCAATACTTCCCAAATCATCTGGAGACAGCACGTATGGAGTATAATATTGAGGTTGTCCCTGCGATACATAGCAATTTAAAATTACTTTTTATAGAATGTTATCCTATTAAAGAGGAGTTTTTAATGCCGTGGACTTTGACAGACATTACCTATGAAATATCGCAGCGAAAATATATTGTTACGAATTCCGCTGATTATGATAAATATTCTGACATAGTCAAAAGGGGCGTAATAGATGGTAAGAATTAAATAGTTAGGCGCAATTGTGTCACTGGAATAGAGGTTTCTTGTGGCGCATGTGGAAGGAGCGTCTAAGGACAAGACATATGCGGCTGGTGATGAATAAAGGCGCAGCACGTCGAATGCAAGAATGTGCTGCGTCTGGCTCATGGCAATTCATTATTTTCGCATAGCGTCAATGACAAAAATCGACTGTGTGGATCAAGTTGATAATCAGCAAACGGTTCGCAATCAACGAAAACCATGCTTCAAATAAAGTTGATGGCAGGCCGTAAATCCAGCCTGTGTACCCGTTTCTAAGCTCAGGCGATGAAGGCATCTGTCATGGGCGACCTGCAAAATGTGGCGTAAAATCAGACTGGCGACACCTCGACGTAAATAATTTGGCGCGGTACGCATTGATTTCAGTTCGCCATGTTTATCATCCAGCAACTTCAGCGCACCAATTCCTGCGAGTTGTTCGCCTTCCCATACTGACCAGAATGTCACTGTCGGGTTACGTAATTTTTGCACATCTAAAGCATGACTGCTTTCGGGGGGAGACTGCTGCAGCATGCCGGAAATATGGTAAGCCACTAATGCTTGCACTGCTGGATGGGTGAGATCATCTGTTTTAATCGTGAACATGACGATTCCGTATTGGTGTTATTTTTGCAATATGCCAACAGGTACTGAAAT
>JAIJJM010000588.1 GCA_022728415.1 Collinsella sp.
ACTCGGGTGCCAGCGCGGTGTTTATCGCGCGCGGCATCTACGGCAATCCGTGGGTGTTCGGCGATGCCCGGGCCCTTGCACTCGATGGCACGCCGGTTCCTTCTCGCTCCTCGGTCGAGCGCCTGGAGGCTCTGCGTGAGCACCTGACGTTGACGCACGAGCTTCTGCCGCTTATGTCGCGCGCCCGTACGTATGCAAGCTGGTACTTAAAGGGCATGCCCCATGCCGCCGCCTGGCGCGCTCAGGTGGTGCGCTGCTCCACGTACGAGGAGTTTATGGCGCTGGTCGATGATATCGAGCGCGACGTGGTGGTCTGCGAGGCCGCGCTTGCCGCCGGTGAGCCGGTGCCTGCTCATCCGATGGAGGCTTAAGGGTGGCTGTTACCGCGCTGTATGTGCACGTGCCGTTTTGCGCTCAAAAATGCCGCTATTGCGACTTTGACTCGCGCAGCGTGGCGCCGTGCGACCTGAACGCTGCGCTCGATGCCTATTTTGAGCACCTGTATGCGCGGCTCGATGCCTTTGGCAACGCTGGGGCACTCAGACAGATCTGCACGGTCTACGTCGGCGGCGGCACGCCGTCGCTGGCAGGGGAGCGCCTGGTGAATCTTGCCCGCCGTATCTCCATGTGGTGCAAGCCCGTTGAGTTTACTTGCGAAGCCAATCCTGAGTCGCTGACCGCTGGGCTCGCCACTGCGCTTGCCGAGGCGGGTGTCACGCGCATCTCTTTGGGTGTGCAAACCCTCGACAATACCGAGTTGGCTGCCATTGGCCGCATCCATGATGCTGAACGGGCGCTTGAGGCTATCGCGACGGTGAAGGATGTTGGGCTCGATGTGTCGTGCGACCTTATGTGTGGGCTTCCCGGACAGACTATGGCGAGCTGGCAGTACACGCTTAATGGTGTGCTTGCGGGGGCCCCGCACCATGTGTCGGTCTATCCGCTCACACTCGAGGAGGGCACGCCGCTTTACCGCATGGCGTGCCGTGACGAGTCGCTTGAGCCCGATGAGGATTTCCAGGCCGCATGCATGGACGTCGCGCGCGAGCGGTTGAGTTCGGCGGGCTACCATCCGTATGAGGTGGCGAGCTACGCGCTCGATGGGCATGAATGCGCCCACAACATTGGCTATTGGACCGGACAGGGCTATCTGGGCCTGGGCCGTTCTGCCGCGGGTATGCTCGATGCCGAGGATTTCGATCGCTTGGCTGGAGTCTTTCCCGGCGTGGCCCCCCGTGGTGACTTTTACCGCGTGCGTCTGGTGCAACGTGATGATGATGCGACGGCGTTTGAGGCCGAGTACCTGACGCATCGCGAGGCGGCAGCCGAGGACCTGATGCTCGCTTGTCGCATGACGCGTGGTGTTGATTCCGACCTGTTGGTTCGCGCGGCTCGTGTCATCCCTGCCGATGAACTGACAGCGGCTTGTGATCGCGCTCTTGAGCTTGGGCTTGCCACTTGGGTGCCCGAGCACGGTGATGTCCATGTGGGGCCTATCGCCTCTGTCGATGTCATCGACGGCCACACCTGTGCCCGCCTGGCGCCGACCCACCTGGGCTGGCTCGATGGAAATGTGCTGTTCGAGCTGTTTTGGGGTCTAGCTTAGGCCGCTCGGGTAGAATGACCGCAATATATACGCTGCTGTGAGCAGGAGGTTGCCGCGCATGGCGACGATGAACGAAAAAGATTACTACGAGATTTTGGGTGTCTCCAAGGATGCCACCTCTCGTGATATACAGAAGGCCTTCCAGCAAAAGGCCCGCAAGCTCCATCCGGATGTCAATAAAGAGCCGGATGCCGAGGAGAAGTTTAAAGAGGTTTCCGAGGCCTACGCCGTGCTCTCTGACGAGCAGAAGCGTGCGCGTTACGACGCCATGCGGTCGGGCAATCCCTTTGCCGGTGCACCGACGGCTTCGCCCTATGGCGGCGGCTATGCCGGCAGCGCCGGTTACGGTAACCCCTTTGACGGCGGTTTCCCCTTCGGGGGCGCCTGGGGCCAGCCCCGTCGCGGCCAGGCGGCCTACAACCCCGAGAGTGGCGCCAACGTGGTTGTCGATATCA
>JAIJJM010000589.1 GCA_022728415.1 Collinsella sp.
GTATGTGGTTAAAGGGGGAGTGGGGGCTTCCGAGGAGGCCATGCGCCATCCCTTTGCGGTTCTCGCTTTTGTGTTCGCGGCATTTTCGTGCGTGCTCTCCAACGTGGGCCTCGACGTGATCCTCATGTTCTCGGTGCCCATGCTCAACGCCTTGTATCCCGTCGCCATCGTGCTGGTCCTCATGGGTTTGGTACACGGTTTTTGCGACGCGCATCCGCAGGTGTGGGTCTGGGTCGGCGGCGTTGTCGCGGTGCAGAGCGTGATCACCTCGGTTCGCGACGCGTTCTTTGCGGGCGCGTGGCTGCCGTTCGATGCGCTGCCCCTGGCAGATATCGGTGCTGCGTGGGCGCCGGTCGCTGTGGTGGCGTTTGTGATCGGTCTGGCTCATAGCCAGTTTGTCGCACATTCGAGGAGCTAGGGTTTCTGCGCTTGCACAGGCGGGGAGACTCCCCTATAATTTCCTTCGCTTTGGGACACGCAAGGTTTAGACCTTAGCTGCTCAACACCTTCGGGACGTGGCGCAGTTTGGTAGCGCGCCTGCTTTGGGAGCAGGATGTCGCAGGTTCAAATCCTGTCGTCCCGACCATATCTTGCGGGCGTAGTTCAATGGTAGAACCCCAGCCTTCCAAGCTGATGACGCGGGTTCGATTCCCGTCGCCCGCTCCATAAGATAGATGAACGGCTCTGGTTCCTTCTGGGAATCAGAGCCGTTTTCATATACATGCCAGGGACCCCACATCCCCTCCTAAGTTGCGGTGAAATAGTTCCTGGATTAGCCGCAAAAGCTGTTATCCAGGAACTATTTCACCGCAACTTATTGAGGCCGAGCGGGCTGGGTCGATGATGGGTTCTGTTGTCGAGAAGATGAGGACAGCTGGTCAGGAGTCTACGTAGGGTTTTGTGGTTGGTATACCGTAGCCGCGCATCATGGAGCCGAACGCTTTGACATCGTAAGTGTCTGAGAGCTTGAAATGAATGACGTTGTGGCCCATGGCACGCAGGTTCGCATCGCGCATGAGGGCGGCTCGATAGGTTTTTGCCGCAGTATGTTCCGGATCATTTTGGGCATCGTCCTCAAACTTGCCTAGTCCATGCAGCTCAGCCAACATCCAAGAGCCGTTTGACATCTGCCAGCCGTAATCTGCCAAATAATAGCCGGCGTTTCCCGGTCGAGTGATTTCAACCTGAAGTTCGGGAGCGGCAACTCCCGCCAGAATCATTGCCGCCCGTGCTTCGGATTCTCCGCCGTTATCCGATCTGCCATCCATGTGTTCAAAAACCTCAAATGCGCGCGCGATGCCGTGCAGTCCGCGGCAGTTCGCGTGTGCATATGCACGCAATTCTTCACGCTCGACACCGTACTCACGAGCCAGCCCGTCGACATAGCCTAGTGCATATCGAAAAGCGCTCGTTCGGGCGATGTCGACCACCGTGCGATATGGATCTGTTAACGTAAACGGGCCGAGCTGCCATACGTCGCCCGACCGCCAGCGTCGGTATTCAACGAATTCGTACATATCGCGTCTGGTGGAACGCGGCAGCAGCACTTGCACCTTGTCGAGAAGCGAATATGCAGAACCGATGCCATAGAGCAGTGCCGCCGTTGCTCCACAAAACACGGCATCCGGTTCAACGACCGCAATAGCGGATGCCAATTGAAAGATGCGGTCTTCGACGCCGAGGTCATTCCAATACGCGGGATCAGCGTAGACATGGTTGTAGAGTCGAATAATCATCTCTTTTTGCATGAGCGCGTAGGCACAGCGTTCATCCCATTTTTTGGTGGCTACAAACAGATGCCCGCCATGATGGGCCTCGAATAACCGGAAGAACAGCTCTACCTGCGGTTTGGAACAGCGTTTATCATGACTCATTTTCGACCCCATGGTCTCGAGGGGGAGGGAATGACACTACGCTATCCCATATTTGGTCCGCCAGACCTTGCCATGAACTGACCAAAAGCTTGACGGGGCAGGTCAGAGTCATGAGTCAGGGCCAAACATATCGGCAAACGGTTGATTAGTGCTCCTCGGCGGCACTAAAAACCACTCTTACAGAAAG
>JAIJJM010000590.1 GCA_022728415.1 Collinsella sp.
CGACACCGTCGAGGCCGAGGTCGTACAGGACGGCAAGTCGTTCATGCGCGCCCGCACCACCGAGATTCTGGAGCCAAGCCCCGATCGCATTCAGCCTCCCTGCCCCTTCGTGGGCATCTGCGGCGGCTGCTCGTGGGGCAATCTCTCGCGCACGGCACAGCTCGCCGCCAAAGAGCAAAACCTGCGCTCCACACTCGAGCGCATCGGCAAGTTCGCTCCTGAGCAGGCAGATGAGTTGGTACAGCCCATCTGCCACACCAAGGACGACTGGGGCTACCGCAATAAAATCGAGCTCGAACCGACTGTCGTCAACGGTCGCGTGCGCCTTGGCATGCACGGTGTCGACCCCAGCAAAATCGTGACCGTCGATGCGTGCCCGCTGTTCGATAAGCGCTTCCCGAAGGCGCTCAAATCGGTCGTCGGCGCACTCAACTATCTAAGTGGCAGCCATGACTTGGGACTCGAACGCGTGGGCATTCGCGCATCGCGCCGCACCAAGGCACTCGAGGTCGCACTCTGGACGCCCACAGGCTCTTTTCCGCGCTCGCAGGTCTCGCGCGTGCTGGCGGACGCCGCTCATCCCACGAGCATCGTGCGCGTGATGAGCAAGGGCGAGAAGAAGGCGCGCCGCGTCTCCAAAGTCGAGATGCTCGCCGGAGAGGGCTCGTGGACCGAGAATATCGCCGAGGGCCAGATGCGCTTATCTGCCCCGTCTTTTTTCCAGGTCAACACCAAGGGTGCCGAGATTTTGATCGAGCTTGTCATGGAAGCGCTCGACCCGCAAGAAGACGAGCTTGCCGTGGACCTGTACTGCGGTGCCGGCACCTTTACCCTGCCGCTCGCCCGCCGCTGCGACTTTGTCGCCGCCGTCGAGGCCTACGGCCCGGCTGTGCGCGACCTGCGTCGCAACCTAGAGATCAACAAGCTTGATAACGTCGACGTCATTGGCGGCGACGCGGTGCGCGAGTTCCCCGACCAGGATGCCGACGTCTTGGTGGTCGACCCGCCGCGCGCAGGCCTCGCCCCCGAGGCGATCGACCTCATCGCGAGCACGAGTGCCCGCGATGTCGCCTACGTGAGCTGCGACCCGGCGACTCTGGCGCGCGATCTCAAACGCTTTGTCGAGGAGGGCACCTTCTCCCCCGTCAAGATCACGCCGGTCGACCTATTCCCGCAAACCTTCCACTGCGAAACGGTCGTCCACCTCAGGCGCAACTAGCCACTTAATCATTGCTCAGAAAGATCATTGGGAAATCGAGCGTGGCAAGCGGGGGTCTTAGGGGTATAAGACGGCTAATTGTATGCCGCCTATGAAAGGAACCCTTATGCCCAGCGTTGCCGTTCTTGCCGCCGATGGCTTTGAAACGATTGAATGCCTGACCATGGTCGATGTCATGCGTCGCGGTGGCGTGCGCGCCACGCTCGTCTCGATCATGCCCACGCGCGAGGTCGTAAGCTCGCTGCAGATTCCCGTAACTTGCGACGCACTCTTTGACGAGATCAACTTTGACGAGTATGACTGCATCGTGCTGCCCGGCGGTCTGCCCGGTGCCACCAACCTGCGCGCCGACCAGCGCGTCTGCGACGTAGTCTACGACTTCGCCGCGACCAAGCATGTTGCCGCCATCTGCGCCGCCCCGTTTATCCTGGGCGAGCTTGACCTGCTCAAGGGGCGCCACGCCACGTGCTTCCCCGGCTTCGAGAAGAGCTTCCCCGAGGGCGCCTATACCGGTGACAAGGTCACGCACGACGGCAACATCATCACCGCCAGCGGCATGGCCCAGTCGCTCCCCTTTGCGCTTGAACTGCTGCGTACGCTCGCCGGCGACAAGGCTGTCGAGAAGGTTGCCGAGGGCATTCAGCTATGATTTTGGCTTCGCAATCACCGCGCCGCATCGAGTTGATGCGCGAAGCGGGCTACGACATCTGCGTCATTCCCGCTGACATCGATGAGACTCCTTTTGATGACGAGGCCCCGCTTACACTTGTCGAGCGCTTAGCTCGCGCTAAGGCTGCCGCCGTTGCCGCCGAGCACGGCCCAGTTCTCACCGGGAT
>JAIJJM010000591.1 GCA_022728415.1 Collinsella sp.
CTCCAGGCGAGCGTCCTCCTCCTCGGCGGTCGTTCCGGCGGCAATATGTTCGGCAGACGTGCCGGCGACCAGATCGATCTTCTCGTCCTCATCACCGTCGGGGCCTTCGCCGCGCTCGATGATCTGGATGCCGTCGATCTCGTCCTTCTCGTCCTTCTTTTGAATCAGACCCATAGTCAGCTACTCCTTATTGGGAACACAATCCCTAACAGAATACGCCCGACGAGGCGCCGGGCATATTGATTCTTAGGTTATACGCAAACACTTAAGTACTATTTAGGCGTTTGCAGCCTGCATGTCTTAGGCCAAGTGCTCAATAACGGCATCGGCGAAGGCCTGCGTACCCACCGCACCCTCGACGGAACCGGTCTGGGCACGACGTACGTCGCCGGTAACCTGCTTACCCTCGTCGAGCGTGGCGGACACGGCGGCGCGGATACGATTGGCAGCATCGTTCTCGCCCAGATGATCGAGCATCATAGCCGCAGACAGAATCTCGGCCGTGGGGTTGGCGATATCCTGACCAGCGATATCGGGCGCGGAGCCGTGCGTTGCCTCGAAGATGGCGCAGTCGGCACCGATGTTGGAGCCGGGGGCCATACCCAGGCCACCCACCAGGCCAGCGCACAGATCGCTCACAATGTCACCGTACAGATTGGGCAGCACCAGGACATCGAAGTCGTCGGGGTTTTGGACCAGGCCCATGCAGGTGGCGTCGACGATCTTGTCGTTGAACTCGATATCGGGATAGTTGGCGGCCACCTCGCGCGCCACGCGCAGGAACAGGCCGTCGGTCGCCTTCATGATGTTGGCCTTGTGCACGGCCGTCACCTTTTTGCGGCCGCAGCGGCGAGCGTACTCAAAGGCATACTCCACAATACGGCGGCTCTTGGCGATGGAGATCGGCTTGATCGAAATCGCGGAATCGGCGGTGAAGGTCTTCTGGCCCGAACGCTCGACGAGCTGTGAGAGTTCCTCGACTTCGGCAGCACCCTCATCGAACTCGATGCCGGCGTAGAGGTCCTCGGTGTTCTCGCGCACGATAACCAGGTCGACATCGCGGAAACGAGAGCCGTCCCCCGGCTGCGACAGGCAAGGGCGCACGCAGGCGTACAGGTCGAAGTGCTTGCGCAGGGCCACGTTGACGCTGCGGAAACCCGTGCCAACCGGTGTGGTGATGGGGCCCTTGATGGCAACCTTGGTCTCGGCGACCGCATCGAGCACATGCTGGGGCAGCGGCGTGCCAAACTCGTCCATGACGCCGGCGCCGGCCTCCTGGACGTTCCAGTTGATCTGGACACCGGTGGCCTCGACCACGCGGCGCATGGCCTGCGTAATCTCGGGACCGATACCGTCGCCGGGAATCAGGACTACATCGTGCGCCATAATCTGTTACTCCTCATCTTCGGCGTCGTCAGATTTTTTAACGCTAGCACGCTTCTTCTTTTTGGATAGATCCAGGCCAAAACGTTTAACAAGCATTTCGCAGATCTCGCTCGAACGGGCCTTGAGATAGCTGCCCTTGCCGTTCTCAGCATCGAACTTAAGGCGCAACGCAAGCTTCTCTGCGACCTCGGCGTCGATCTCGCCCTGGCCGAACTCGTACAGGCAACCGAGCATGTCGCGATACTCGAGGTCGCCGTGGTAGCACTGGATGGCCTCGTCCAGGATGGGCCAAGCCTCGCGCGACCGCTCGACACTCGTGGCGCCCCACACGCACAGCAGGCGGAAGGCGGCGTAGCGCAGCGTGGAGGAAATCTCGTCGAACAGCGCGGTCTCGGCGCCCTCAAAGGCGTCCTCCATCTGCTCGGGGCAGGTGGCGGCGAGCGCCGCCAGGGCATCGAGGGCCTCCCAGCGGGTCTGCGCCTCGGGGCGGTCGAGCGCCTCGATCAGCGCGGGCGCGCAGGGCACGACGCGTTGGGGATCGCGCTCAGCAAGCAGATGCAGCACGCGGGCGGCAAACTGGCGGATGCGGCGCGTGGGACAGCCAAGCTCTTGGACCAGGCGGTCGACGGCGTTCTCGTTCTCCTCTGCCAGCTGAAGCTGTGCCA